>NZ_JBFRLK010000083.1:0-77572 GCF_041469805.1 Vibrio sp. 10N.286.48.C11
ACCTTTACCGTTGAATCTATCGATGGCAGTGCTAAAAAAGATATTACAGTGACCGTTCATGGCACCAATGATGCTCCCGTCGCATCGGCTGAAGTGCGTTTAGCGAATGGCTTGGAAGATACCCAAATAGTCCTCACCCCAGCACAGCTACTGGCCAATTCTAGCGATGTTGACGACAACGATATTGGCAAATTATCCATTGAAAACCTACAGGCTGACCATGGTGCTATTGCGTTAAATGCCGATGGCACATTTACCTTTACCCCAGAAAAAGACTATAACGGCGATGTACACTTCAGCTATGACGTTAAAGATGCCCACGGTGGTGTGACCCACACCGGTGCATCAACAACACTCTCAGCAGTAGGCGATGCAGCGATCTTCGCCGGAGATAAAAGCGGTCAAATAACAGAAGATCGCCATGTACAAGGTGATGCCCAACATACGATATTTGTCACTGGCGTGTTGAATGTTATCGATCCTGACGCCGGTGAAGATCATTTTTACGACACTCGTAATGCCCATGCGATCAGTGATCCCTATGGCGGTCACCTGACCATTGGAAAAGCCGGTGATTGGGCTTATTCGGTTCCCAATGCCAATATTCAACACTTAGCGGCAGGGCAAGTCGAGCAGGTTCAATATGAAGTAACGACTGCTGGCGGTGATAAGCAGGTTATTACCCTCTATGTCCATGGTACTAATGATAAACCAATAATTTCTGAAGTTATCGCAGGTGCACATAACATTGATGAAGATGCTGCAAATGCGACCTCTGGGCAAATTATTATCAGCGATGTTGATCATAGCGATCAACATTCTGTCAGTATTGATAGCCAACATCAGCCACAGTATGGTTCTGTTACCTATAATAGCAATACACAAACTTGGGTCTACACACTTAATAACAGCAATAGCCATGTTAATGCTTTAAATAATGGTGAACAATTGACCGATAAGTTTTCTCTATTAGTCGATGATGGACACGGGGGCATTACAACTCAAGAAGTTGAAATGCGCATTGATGGACACAGCGATGTTCCACCAATGCCAACCCTAGTTGCCCCTGCAAAAATTACCGGCAGTGCAGGCAATCAGGACCTGCATGCCTCAATCGGAATTCCTCCAATTATTCACCAAGGAACGCCTACGCCAATGACAGGCTGGGGAATATCAGATCACCACGGACACTCTCTCACTGCATTACACGGTCAATTTGGTACTTTGCATGTCAATCCTGCAACCGGAGAGTTGAGTTACGATTACCAACAAACTTCATCAGGCGTCGTTAAGACACATACAGGAGGCTCTTACGGTAGTGGTACAGACGAAACCGACTCGTTTGTTTTAACCCTAGGAGGCGATCAAAACTCACAAGTCGCGGTGCACCTACATTTGCACTCGCAATCCGTCCATGGAAACAGCGGACATCACATTGACCAAACCACACTAACTGGCATGGATTTATCGCCAATCGCTCCATCACCTCCTCCAGCACCCGGCATGAGCCAAGCGGATGAACCGGATGCCTCTTTCAGCACCCCTGATGAAGTTACTCTTAATTTTGATGAGGTGACGGCAAACCTAGAACATACAGCGATAGGCGAACACGAACAGCGTTCTGGTGCCCATGCTTACCTAGACGCTCTGGGTATTAATGCTGACTCGCCGTCTATAGATTCACCGTCACACAATGTACCAGTAGCGCATGATATCGATATCATTTTCAGTGATGCCGAGAGTGCTTATGGGGCTGAGCAAACTGACGATGGTATGAGTGATGGGCTGTCTCACCATACCGATAACCCATCTATTGATGATTCTTTACACCATCATAATGACGTTGACGGACTGCCTGACATAGACCCAAATAACTAGAACATCACCCCTTCGGTTAGATAAAAAAAGGAGCACGGCATGTGCTCCTTTTTTATGCAAGCCAGAGTGGAGGACTTTACCTCTCTCCAAACGCCACGCTAACATTGGTATAAATCGGTTTCCATAAATACTGGAAAACGGACTTCTCACCGGTTGTAATATCTACCTCGCCCGTCATACCTGGCAAGATAGAAAAGCTCTCCGGATTATCACGGAAATAAGGAACATCCACAGAGACGACGACTTCATAATAGATTTCACCGCGTTCACTTTGACTTGTGGTCGGTGAAATACTCTCAACCGCCCCTTTTAGCGCCCCAAAGCGGCTGTAATCAAACGCATCAATCTTGATACGAGTCGGCTGCCCTACACTCACAAAACCAATATCTCTTGGCGACAAACGCGCTTTAAAGTCTGCTTTCCCACCAACAGGAACAATTTCAACCACTGTCCCACCCGGCTGAATAACACCTCCGTTCTGTGTACTTGGCAGGCTTTGCACCAAACCTTGTAGCGGCGACACCAACATGGTGTTGGTCAGTTTCGCTTGGCTTGAACGAACTCTAGCATTCAATGCTGACAAGTCAGAGACTGCTTTAGAACGATCATCGCTCACTTTAGCTTTCGCCTCCGCCAGAAGCTGTATAATTTTTTGGTCATTACTGTCAGCTTGTCTAATCAATACCGACTTCTTACCACGAGCTTCTTCGATTTTCTGTTCGATACTGGCCAATTTTTGTCGCATTTCAAGCACACGTAAACGTGAAATGTTACCCGCTTTATAACCCTTCTCCAGTATGTTCAACTCTTGCTTAGTCGCATTTAACTCTTTCTCATAACTCGGCAAGGCCTTTTCTACGCTACGAAGCTGCTCTGCAATTTGCTCGCTCTCTTTCTCAAGCACCACACGCTTTTGGAAGTAGAGGGCTTTTTGCGCGTTCAGCTGCGCTTTTTGTTGGCTGACGATCTCTGGGTAATCGACCTCAAACTCAGCAAGGTTAGGCTCACGCTGCTCAAGCAGCGCATTCATACGTTCCACACTGGCTAGAAGCGTCACTTGTTGGGACTTTAGCTCTTCAAGGGCGGTACGCTGGAAAGTGGCATCAAACTCAACAAGCGGCTGGCCTTTCTCAACCAACTGCCCTTCTTTAACGAGAATTTGCTTTAACTTACCGCCAATCGCACTTTGTAATACTTGCTTCTCGCCTTCTGGAATCACAGCACCTTTGGCTTTGGCGATTTCATCAACTTGAGTGACTACAGACCAAGTGGCAAAAGCAATAACACATAAGGCAACCGACCATGTGGCCAGTGCCAATGTACGAGCCGTATTTTGTGATTCAACAAGTTCACCGTAGCGCTTGCCCTTCTCGATAGATTGTTTAGTCATTAGCGACTCCTTGCTTAGACTCTGATTGTTCTTGTTGGGCTGTATTTTGTTGAGCAGACGCCTCTTGAGATAACGGTTGCTCAGATAACTGCGGTTCTTGAGAAGCTTGAGGCTCTGAAGGCTGTTCCTGCTTCGAAGACTGCTCCGGCTCTAATGGACCGGCATAAACCACTGCACCTTCATTTAATACCACCACTTTATCGGCAAGCTTGATTAAACCCGGATCGTGGGACGTGTAAATCACCGTTGCTTTTCCTTTTTTCGATTGCACAAACTCACCAAATATACGTTTAGCATTTGGGTGAGCATCAGGCACAGGATTATCCATTAAGAACATTGGATAGTCATAAACCAGCGCTTTCGCGTCAATGAGGATCTGCGCGACGCTGCCAGACAACATGTCAAAAAGGCTGTCCGGCTGAATACTGCTGATGGAAGTATCGAGCCCACCTGATAATGTCTCGAACCAACGCTTTCCACCGACCATTTCAATTGCAGAGATCATTTTCTGATCTTCGACTTTGTGACCGTCGTTTAGCCACTCTCGAATACTCAGCGTAAGCAAATCAGGATATGCGGCTCGAATGAAACACCAGTGGCGATAAAGCTGCGGATCGTATTGAACGAGGTTAACGCCTTCAAGCTCGACCATGCCGTTTTGGATAGGCTGCAAGCCAGACAGCACTTCAATTAATGTTGATTTACCGCTCCCAGAAGGGCCGGTAATCGCGACAATTTCACCGGCTTCAATATCAAAGCTCACACCATTCAAAGCGGGGCGACTCTGTTTAGGATAACGCAGTGTCACTTGGTCTAATTTCAAGTTAGGCGCTACCACAGGTAACGGGTGATGCTGGTAACTGAATTCACGCTCAGACGGCTGAGACAAAATACGGTTCACTTGCAGCTTGGATTGATTAAAGCTATTAAAACGCATCGCGCTGTTTGCCAACACCTGAGCTGGGCCAGTCACCTTAGATATCAACATCATTGAAGCAATCAAACCACCGGGCGTCATCACTTGTTCAAAAATAAGTCCTATTCCTAACCCCATCACGGCGAGTGTCGACCCCACACCAATGAAATAGTAAATCGAGGTGTACCGGCTCTGGAGAACCGATTGATTAAAGGTCACTGTTGAAGCAAGAAGATTGGCCTTTTTGAAACGTTGAATCCAGTGCTCTGAGAATCCAGCACTGCGAATAAAGGCAAGCTTGGATGACAGCTCATTAGTCATGTTTTGACGATTCGTACCTGCCACTGTCGATTGCATAGAGCGCTTGCTGCTAGAGCGTATCGAGCGTTTTGCTAGCAAGTAATAAAGGATTAAAGAGACGACTGGAACCAGTACCAACCATCCGCCTAAAACACCTATCGCAAGTACAAAAATAAGAATGAATGGTAGGTCAAACAGCGCATTTCCTAATGGCCCCGATAGCACACCTGAAATACGCTCCGACAGCATCACTTGGTTTTGCTGACTAGAAGAAGCTGTTTGCTGATTTTGAGCATAGCTATTACGAAGCAGACGCTGCACGAGGGATTGAGAAATCTCACGACTTACTCGGTTGGAAACTGAAGCAAACACTCGGCTACGTAATGTTCTCAACCAACCCATCATCACAAACAACAACGCCGCGCCAATAGCGATGCCTTGCAACTCATGCCCTGCATCACCGCCAATCACATGGTCATAAATCGACATCGTGATGAAGGGAACAGCAAGCGCAAATAAGTTAGTGATAAAGCTGACCAACAACAATTTAGGAATGATGGGACGAAACGCATGTAACCTTTCGCCAACCCAATCAGGAGAGGCCTTCTCTAATGGTGGCCCTTCGATAACAATACAAAACTGAGGGACGTCGGTGATGTCGTCATTGGCATTAAAGGCAACAAATTGCTTGGATTCTAAATGACCAGAGACCAGCTCATGTTCACCAAGTACCAGTAAGACCAATTTATGTTCACCAACTTCATCTAGGTTGGCAACCAAGCGATAAGGCAGTGCAAGCCTGTCGAACAAGGCAAACATATCGTCGATTGATTCAATGCCATTTTCATCGACCCACTGATGTGCGAACAACTGGATATTAGCATTAACTTCCAATTGCTTAAGAACGGAAAGGCTCTCGGTTTCTAAATGGTTCATCACCTCTTGTCGAGCGCTGGTATCTGCACGGTTGTTCGTACCTGAAGGGTTACCAATATCTAAACGATTCATACGACGGCCTCCTGATTGCTCTCGCTGTCGACCGTAATAGCTCGACTTTCCACTGTAATGATTCGATTAGCAAATTCGCGAAGCTTCGAATGGTAGCTCACCATCAGTATCGTGCGTCCTGCCGTCACTTCTTCTTCCAACACCTTAGCTAGATTCCCAAGGGCGTCTATATCAAGTGAAGAATCCGGCCTTTCCAACATGATTATGGGTTTATCACTTGCCAATTGAGCCGCGATATTGAGCATTTTCACGTTACCCATACTCAACAAAGAAGCACTCGTATGGCCAATTTGTGTCTCTAGTCCATCGGGTAATCGAGTGATTTCCTTGGTTAAACCCAAACGCTTAGCATAGTCACTGGCACTTTGCGTTTTCTCAGGGTCAAAGCCACACAAGTTATCAAGAATGGTCCCCGACACCAACTGCCCTTTAACGCCACAGTAGGCAGCAATATTGGTTACGGATGCGATTGAAACTGCAGCTCCGTTAATGAAGCACTCACCCGCTTTCAGATCATCAATACCTGCAATCGACGACAATAAATGACTGTTGGTGTGGCGATCCTCACTCTCTAACAAAACCAACTCACCTTTATTCAGTGTGACATCTGCATGAGAGAGTTCACCATATCTTTCAACGGTCGCTTGCTTGATTTCCAACGTCTCAAAGTCAGATAAGTGGTTCTCAACTTGCTCAGAATCTGAAGATTCCGATAATGATAAGTCACTCAATTTTTCTATTGCCTGATTGGCACTGTGTATTGAATTAAGCTTGATTCTAACCCCAACCAGAGCACTCAAAGGCGCAACCGCTCTGCCCGATAAGATAGAACATGCCGCCAAGCCACCAGTAGTTAACTGACCATCCAACACCCACAAGCTCCCCGTAATTACGAGTAAAACTGACGTGGCTAATGCGGCAAGCTGAATACATTCTTGGGCAAAGGCGTTCTGTTCTTCTTCTCTCGCTTTAGACTGAGAGCGAACGTTATTGAGGGATTTAAACTGATTGAAGATTCGAGACTCAACAGCCTGACGTTTGATTCCTTGAATGGTTTGGCTCAGTAAAATCAAGAACGCTTTTCGCTCCTGCTCATCTTGGGAAGCTTCTTCACTTAAGCTTTTAACGCGAATAGAAGATAACCAAACGATTCCGAGAGTAATCAGCCAAACTGCCAAAGGTATCGCCACCAGCTCACCGCCGATGTAAGCCACCAAGCCCAAGAAGATCAAGGCAAAAGGCAAATCAATAAAGCCTGCAATCACACCACCGGAATACCAATCTTTGACTTTGGATACAGAACCAAGCCCCTCTTCCACGCCGCCAACACCAATGTGGCGGAGATGGCCTGATGAAGCCGTTGTTACTCTTTCAACCAAAGTTTGATAGGTCGCTTTCTCGGTATTGCTGGCCGCGGCTGACAAAAGCCAAGTACGCACAAACCGGATCAATGCTTCCATGGCAACAGCCAACGCTGCACCCGCCAACAACAAAGTGGCAGTACCGTAACTTTGGTTAGGTAAAATACGATCGTAAATTTGCAAAACCGTTAACGGAACGGCGAGAGAGAGAAGATTTATGAGTAAAGAAGGCAGTAAGACTTTCCCCACCACCCCTTTGTTTTTCATTGAACTTGCGGGCATACACAATCCTTATCCATGCTTATGAAATAAGATTGGTACACCATGTTGAGTATTGCAAGGTAACGGACTGATTTAACGTGTTTTTCAATATAAATATGACACAGATCTTTCTACACAAATCTGTGGCTATACCCGTACCTTAAAAACGCTCCTTACAAACGCTCGTTACAAGTGCTCGTTACAAGTGCTCCTTACAAACAATTGTCGTAATCCGTTATCGCCTGCTTTAACTTTGAAAAGTCTGAGTTACATAAATACGGTTTCAGCGCTTCAAATTTATCTGAGGGCCACTCGTATATTTTGAATGACATGAGTTCGTCAATAACGGACTCATCAAAGCGGTATTTGACGACTTTAGCTGGAGAACCACCGACAATGCTGTATGGAGCGACGTCTTTAGTCACCACACTATTCGCTGCAACCACAGCGCCTTCGCCAATCGTCACACCGGGCATCACCATCGCTCTCATGCCTAACCACACCCCATCTTCAATGTGAGTGTCACCTTTGCCAATGTAGGCATCGTCGATTACATCCATAAATGGATACAGCGAAAACCAATCAACTCTGTGGGTATGGTTGCCACCCATTAAAATCACAACCTCTGCGCCAATGCAGACATAATCGCCGATATGGAGTTCGTCGATTTCCCATCGAGGCTCCCACTGGCGGCTGACTTCGTCGCCATGTAAATAACGGACGACAGATTGCTCGAACCCATTATCCCAGCAATCGCTGTAATAACTGTGTTGACCTTTTACGTGAATATTGGGGTTGGTTACGACTTCATGCAGCAACTCGAATTTGGACCAATGCTTCTTTTGCATTTTTACCTCTGAATGATCTATTAAGTTTTATTCGTTAACTATCAAAATGTTCGACGATGCAAATCCAAGGTGCACAAACTAACGCCCTATAAACACAGGGTTCACTGGGATGAATAGTGAGTATCACGCTTAAATCATAGCAATATCGCTAAAACTAAAGAGACGTCAGTGGATTCGAGGTTGCTTAAGAAGAGGAAGTAGTTTCAAAGTTTGCTCAGTTTTTATCGATAACTTGGTTGGATAATTTACAGGCGTAGTGTAACTGTTTAGTCGCGCCAATTTGACAGGAAGATGTGATTAATAAGGTTTCAAATTTCGTTTCGTGGAATACGGAATGAACAAGAGCCTGCGCGATTACACAGGCTCAAACTTAGACTCAGCTATAAACTTCGGAGCTCGCTTGGAGCTGGGCTCAGCGACTACATGCGTGCAAGCTGTACTTTTCTGTCTTTATTCACCACGCAGAAGTTACCGCGCTTAGTACGACACTTAGAGCATCGTTCGCATTCAACAGGGCTTCTATCCCCTTCCTTCCAACGCTTCACTAAATGGGGTTCAGAAAGCAGCGGTCTTGAAAGCGCGAAGTACTCAATGCCCGTGTTGTTTGCAATCGCTTCGATAGCATCAAAATCCGTTAGACCACCAACCGTGATCACTGGGATATTAACGTCTTGGCTAATCGCGTGACCATACTCATGGAAGTAGCCTTCAGCTTGAATGGTAAAACCATCGTGCGACTCGCCAATCATAGTGTCTGCTTTGCCATGAATATTGCCTGACACGACAATGCCATCCACACCCACTTGTTCAAGCTTTTTACAGACAATACGTGTTTCCTCAAAGGTGACGCCACCTTCAAAAAACTCGGATGCCGTGAGCTTAACCAAGATAGGGAAATCATCACCCACCAGCTTACGTGTCGCGGTATAGATCTCTAACAAAAATCTCATGCGGTTTTCTAAGCTACCGCCGTATTCATCTTCACGTTGGTTGTAATAAGGGCTTAGAAATTGGTTAATCAGGTAAGTGTGAGCGGCATGAATTTCAACGCCATCAAAGCCTGACTTTTGTGCTCTCAAAGACGCTTGAGCAAACGCATCAACAATGTAGTCGATCTCGTCTGTGGTCATCGCTTTACCTAGTGTTTGAGTGCCTTTTTCTGGAACCTCACTTGGTGCGTAGATCACTCGTTCGCCAAGATCATGCGTGGTTTTGGTGCCACCATAAGCTAATTGCATCACGATTTTAGAGTCGTTGTCGTGCACCAGTTGAGTCAGCTTTTGATACTCTTCAATGAATGAGTCGTTATACATACCCATCATGCCTGCATTCGGCTTTTCTTCTTCAACAATGTTCGCGTAGCCCGTCACGATCAGGCCGACTTCACCTTGAGCCAACTCTTCATAGATAGCGTACAGTTTATCTGTCATATGCCCATCTTCGGTGGCCATATTTTCCCACGTTGCACTTCTCATGAAGCGATTCTTTAGTGTCATCTTGCCAATGTGGGTTTCTGTAAACAAAGTGCTCAAGTGTCTTCCTCTCAAAATCGTGTTACGCAAGTTACCCATTAAGCATGGGCACTGATTCAGGCGGATACTACAGAGAATAAGGCAGCGAAAACTTAATCTAGATTAAGAGAGCGGCACTCTCATGTGAGAAAGATATAGAAAGCATCAAAAAGAGATAAAAAAGATTGGAGAAATGGTAACAAAAGAAAGTCGCTAAGTTTTAATAAGCGACTTTGTTCAATTTAATCTGGACTAAGTCAATGGTTCTTACGAGAGGTGTCCACCTGCGAATTTCTGCCTGCTAACAGTTATTTGAACTCATAGGTGTAAGACGCGCCAACACTGTTATTTTCACCGAAATCGTCCTCAGCAAAAATAGTGAAGAAGTTGAATGATTGAGCGTCACTCAACTTGTAGCTAGCACCGCCGCCTGCCCAATACCCTGAATAATCATCAGACCCCATTGAACCGCCACCGAAGCCCATGATAGACCATTCATCAGTAATCGTTTTTAAACCAAACGCACCAATGTAGCCACCGTGTGTTGAGCTCGACATCAATACATAATCAGAGCCAACGTTATCATCATCGAAAACCGCCACTTCGCCATCATTATAACTGTAGCCAGCCATAGGGAAGATTTGCCAACCGAACGGCTCAATGTCGAAATAACTCAGTGGTATAAATGTGCCAATACTGTAGTTGTTCTTATAAGCATCGTTGTCATATTCAGAACGGCTAAAGTTGAAGTAAACAATACCCATAGGCAACAGCCATGAGCCGCCTATTCGCCATTCTTCGCCATCTGCGTTAACACGAGCATTGATCATTCGTGCTTCATCAAGCCCAATAGACCCAGAGAACTGCAGATCTTCGTTATAAGCAACGCCAGCTTTGGTTACGATTTTAGTCGGATCATCAGGGTGCTTCTCTTCAGCAAAAGCACCCGTTGAAAATAAAGACACTAAAGTAATGATTAGTAGATTACGTAATGTCATTAGAAGGTCGCGCTAACACCAACAAAGTGGATACGGCCATCGAACGAACCATTCAACAGATTAACTTGACCAAATCGACCATATCGATCCATCTCAACTGAACCCAAATCAGCGTATTCATAGAACACATCAATTAAGATGTCGTCCCAGTAGGTAGATGCGCCAACTGAGTAGCGGTACTGTTCACCCACAGGAAGGTCAACCCATTGCATTGACGGATCGTCTTGCGGAGAAGTTTCGTAAGAGAAGCCAGCTTTCAAACGCCAGTCTGAATTCAATTGATAATCCGCACCTACCGCAAATTTCCAAACGTCATCCAAGTCACGCTCAATCGGAACACCATTAATTGGACTTCCTGCTATTCCAAAATCAAGAACGGTTGTATCCCATTCACTCCAACGGTGGAACTGAATACTAGCAAGCAGGTCAAGTTGAGAGTTCAAAGCATAGCTCGCACTGACATCGATGATTTCAGGTAAAGCAATATCAGTTGATAATGAATTCAATACGCCTTGGTTAATAACGCCATTTACATCATTGTTAAACTCATGCTCTAGCTTAGAACGGTAACTTGCGCCCAGCTTAAGTTTATCTGTCAGTGTGTACATTACGCCAAGGTTATAGCCGTATGCCCAGTCAGTATCTTGCTTCGCAGTAAGCATTGACGTTGTTTGTTGGAATGCAGCCCAACTGAATTGCACACCCGCGCCTACTGACCATTGGTCATTCAGCTTATAACTCAGTGATGGGTTCACTTGCATTGCAGTAAGAGTGATATCTTCTAGAAGTGCAGCACCCGCCCAATCACTGCCGTAATCAAGGCTAGAGCCGCCAACAGCGCCAAGCGCGATACCAAGGTGTAATTTGTCTGTGACTTGATGAGCGTGGAAGGCACCAAATGACGGCATTACGGAATGAGCTTTACCATCTGGATTACCACCGTTATCTTGATACTTCATTTCAAGATCGAATGCCATGGTGTTGATGGTCGTTTTGCTTTCGCCCATGTGAGACATAGTGGCAGGGTTTGTCCACATCGCCGCTGCAGATCGAGTGTAAACACCATCACCAGCGCCAGTAGTACCAGCGTTGGCAACGACAGCTTCTTGCAAAAACAGGCCACTTGCGAATGCATTTAAGCTCGTAAAAATTGCAGTGGCAGCTAGAGAGTAAGTAAAAGTTTTGTTCATCAGAGCGCTCATTTAGCCTTAGACATTAAATTGCTCTAAGGTTACCGCAAAGCTCAATAAACAAAGGGAATATCCATTATTCCTGTACAAGCGCTATTTAAACTTTCTGGCGACGTAAGGGCGTGGTTTGTCTCGATGAATTTCACGTTGAGCAGCAATCGCCCTGTTCTTACCTAACCCAACCTTTATCTGATACCAAGTTTCGCAGAATACAGCCATGCCCGGGCTTGACCACCAAGTCTTGTTGTAGAGCTTCTTGTTAGCAGCGACGACATCTGGCGACCGATTCGCACACTCAAGTGCCAACGCATAGGCTTCAGCGTAAGGATCTTCGGCAATCTTGGTCACCAACCCATATTCTTTAGCGGTTTCACAGTCGATCACTTTGGCCGTCATCGCCATTTCAAGGGTGTGATCTTTACGCATCAGCTCTCTAAAAGCGATAGCGCCTCCCATGTCTGGAATCAGACCCCACTTTGCTTCCAATATAGAGAAGTTCGCATCCGGGCTAGCAATTCTAAAATCACCCCCACTGACCAATTGCAGGCCGCCTCCCCAACAACGACCATGAATCGCAAAAATGACAGGGCATGGAATATCTCGCCAACCCAATGAAAAGCGTTGTGCAGCGTTAGGTAATGTCGGTAGCCATTTAAACAAGAGCTTCATCGCCCCAGATTTACTGGTTAATAGGGACTTAACATCAAGCCCTGAACAAAAATCAGAACCCTCACCTTTTACTATTACGGCACGAATCTCGGTGTTCTTTTTCAGCTGAGTCACCATGTTATTCACGCCTTGAAACATTGCCATATCAATAGCATTGAGCTTATCGGGTCGATTCAACACAACCGTCGCAATTTGGTTTTCATCGATAGAACAAGTAATACGATCGAGGTTTGGCATGGTGGCTACCTTATCAGTGGTCAGACCTTTAGGTTATACATTTTATTAACATATGCCAAACTTGCACATTAAGAAGCGAGACCTGTGTTGCTTAACGTCTTTCCCTTTACACAAACGACATCAACAAAAAAGCAGTGATGGATCGCTCCATTCACTGCTTTTCATCCGTAGCTTTTATCGCCAATGGCTTTGATTGCCAGTAGCTTTGATTAGCAATGGCTTTCGGTCATGAGCAAAACCTATGTTCTTCGAGATTTCAGTAGCAAGAAGATAAAGTAGCTGCCAGCAATAATGGAAACTAACGTCCCTGCCGCAAGCTGCGCTCGGAACACTACCACTTGCCCTAAGCAGTCAGAAAATAGCATATATTCTGGTAACTTAAACCAAAGCGCTGAACATTAAAAAGGCCATTGAAATTCATCATTTCAATGGCCTTCTCGTTCCTACTAGCCAGGCAGCTAGCTAATTACCTAAGCAACTAACTGAGCTGAGACTCTCTCGCTTCTTGGCTACTGAAACCACGCAAAATGTTAAACAGGGTAATCAATGTGAACAGCATGATAACGAGCGATAAATGCCACGCTTCCCCTAACCCTAACTGAACCAGGCCCATACTCACCATTGAAGACACCACCATCTGCCCGCCACCAGACATCGCAGCCGCCGCGCCAGCGTTCTTCTTATAAGGCAACATCACTAACGCCTGAGCACAAGGTAACGCAATACCATTACCAAGGATCATCAAGAACTGGCCAAGCATGAGATACAAAGGTTCGAGTGGACAGAAGAACAGCCACAAGGCCGCAGCAACGTGCAATACAGGTGTGCATAACAGAGTTTTCTTGTTACCCAGCATAGGGCGAATACGGTTACATAAGCCTGTTCCGCCAAGCATGCCTAATGCTGGAATCACCGCCCACATTGCGTATTCATCTGACGTCATACCAATCTGGTTCTGCATGATAAATGGCATCACCGACACAGTGGTGATCATCAAGCTAAAGTTAAGCCAACCGATACTCGCAAAGCTCATAAAATAACGAGAAGTGAGTAACTCTTTATATTGAGAAACCATTCTCTTAGGCGAAGGGATCGCCGAAACCTGAGTGACGGTTTCCTTAAACTTGAACGCCAATACCACCCAAGCCAATGAGACATAGCCAAGTAGTGAGATAAACACCATACTCCAGCCAAAGTGGAAGTTAATAAACCCACCGATAACAGGCGCGATCAAAGGTGTTATAGAGGCAACCATAGCAATGTAAGACATCGCCAAAGGCAAGTCTGCCCCACTGAATCTGTCTCGCGTAGAAGCACGAGCAAGTACCGCGCAACAACCGGTTCCTAAGCCTTGCAGGAATCGCCCCATCACCATGCTAGTAAACGAATGGCTGAAGAAGATGATCATCAATAACCCAAGCATGGCAATCAACAAACCGCTTAGCAGTACCTTCTTGCGTCCCAAAGCATCGGAAATAGGGCCATAAATAAACTGGGAAGGGCCAAAGCCTAATAAATACACACTCACCAAAAGCTGGGCTTGCTCTAGCGAGACATCAAAATCTTTTGCGATCCAAGGCAAAGAAGGAAACACCAAGCCCATACTGAGCTGGCCGATACTGATGACCAAGCACGCAAGTAAGATCGATTTAAAATCAAATCCACGACTCATCGTTTAATAGGTCCGTTCGAAGAAAAATCGTGCGTATCTAACTCACAACATAAAAACTGAGAAAATAGCGAAAATGCTGCTGGTGAGTTGTTCATAATGCTCCGACGGGATCAAATAGAGAAAGGCACAGTAAACATACGTGAGCTTGTATAATCATACAATAGGCGTTCAACTAAATATGTGAATAGTCACTTTTCAGCAACCTCGGCTTTCCGCCAATCGGTCACAAGCGCTAGACTAACACTAGATGCTCATAATCAAGGGATTTCAATGAACACTCATCACCGTATTTTTTCATGTGCTTTGGCGCTGCTTGCCTCTGGTCCTATAACGTCAGCCTTTGCATGGCAGGCAGAGAAGATCACCGACGGACTCGTGATCCCTTGGGGACTGGCTTATGTCAACGATAAGTCCATGTTAGTCACAGAAAAATCAGGCGTCATTAAACATGTCGATTTAAAAACAGGCGATCAAAACACACTGTTCAGGCTGCCCAATGTATGGGCGAAAGGGCAAGGTGGATTATTGGATATCGCACTCTCCCCTTTTGAAAACGGAAAGTTCTACGTCACTTACAGTAAAGACGTCGATAGTGAAGGCGTAACGACACTGGCTTCTGCTAATTACAGCAATAATGAAGTCACCAATTGGACAGATGTGTTTGTATCTAAATCTAGAACGGACACCGGACGTCACTTTGGTAGCCGTATCACCTTTGATGATAGCCACCTGTATTTTTCAATCGGCGACCGTGGTGATCGAGACAACGGCCAAGACACCATGACTCACGCCGGATCAATATTACGACTGAATGCCGATGGAAGCACACCAAGCGATAACCCATTCACGGATAACAACAAAGTGCTCAATGAAATTTGGAGCTTTGGCCATCGTAATCCACAAGGTCTGTATTACGATTTCCCGACTCAAAAGCTTTGGTCGATTGAACACGGCCCTCGCGGTGGTGATGAAATTAACCTAATAAAAGCGGGTGCCAACTATGGGTGGCCTGTCACCTCACACGGAAAAGAGTATTGGGGCCCTATCAGCGTTGGCGAATCGGAAACCAAAGATGGTATTGAAGCGCCAAAAAAAGTCTATGTTCCTTCAATCGCTCCGGGCAGTTTGATTGTTTACCAAGGAGACAAATACCCAGAGCTGAAAGGCAAACTGCTGGCTGGCGCACTAAAACTTACTCACATCAATATTGTGACAGTCAATGAACAAGGTGAGGCAATCGAGGAAGAACGCATTTTAGAGGACTTGGGCGAAAGGATAAGAGACATCGAAACTTCACCAAACGGAGACATCTTCTTCAGCACTGATAATGGCAACCTGTACCGCTTGAAAAAGTAGCCGAGACCTCGTTCAAGTAAAGGCACTTACCTTACAACGACATTTATAAATATAAGCCGTTAAAAGTGGGCTCAACGCCCAGTTAGCGGCTTTAAATTTGCAAAAATGAATGCGCTAAAACAGTGCATTTACTCCAAATTCGTCATCAATTTCGACCACCTTTTTCACAAAAACTACAACAAATCACCATACAACTGTAACTCCATGATATTTAAGGAATGCAAAGTTTGACTACCCCCAAGTTTCTGCAACCTTTCCCTATGTATTCGATTGACTATCCCCTGATTTGATTTAGACTCGTTCCCGGCTAGAAAGAAAGTTCTTTGTATATAAACATTTCGTTGGATTACTAGTAACCCCGTTGTGTTGTACGCAATAGCAATAAACTTTTCCACGCTATCAGTGCCACAATTGGCTCAAAATAAAAATTTAATTTTAGGATATCATCATGTCTAACACAGTTACTGGTACAGTAAAATGGTTCAACGAAACTAAAGGCTTCGGCTTCATTCAACAAGAAAACGGCCCAGACGTATTCGCACACTTCTCTGCTATCACTGGCGACGGTTTCAAAACTCTTGCTGAAGGCCAAAAAGTTGAGTTCGTAGTATCTCAAGGTCAAAAAGGCCCACAAGCTGACAGCATCAAAGTACTTTAATCTAGTATTTTAAAGCTTTCTAAAAATAGCCAGCCTCTGCTGGCTATTTTTTTACCCGCTATTCAGAGATTTAAGGTAATATTCCCCTTCACTATTTCTACCTAAGACACCCTCTCAATGGCTCTTAAACCGACAATCTACAAGTTTCGTATCTCTTTAACCGATATGAATCGCGACTATTACGACTCTTTCAATCTAACGGTTGCACAACACCCTTCTGAAACAGAACAGCGAATGATGGCTCGAATCATGGCTTTCTGTATCAATGCGTCTCCTGAACTTGAGTTCACTAAAGGGTTGTCTAGCATGGAAGAACCCGATTTATGGCAGAAGTCGTTAGACGATCAAATCCTAGAATGGGTCGATGTGGGCGAACCCGATCCAGAGCGTGTTAAGAAGGCAACTCGCCTATCTAAATCAGTACGCGTATTCAGCTTCAACACTAAATCAAACGTTTGGTGGGAGCAGAACAAAGGTAAATTCGGCTACCTAAAAGCTCAGATCGTTCGTCTAGACAACGATGGTATTGAGCAGCTAGCGGCGATGACACAACGTACGATGGATCTTTCAGTCATGCTGACGGGTAACTCTGCTTTCATTAACAGCGATACTCAATCGGCAGAAGTAACGTGGGAAGAGCTACAGAGTAATGACTGAGCGTCCAACCCCGAATAGTTCGCAAACAGAAGCTAGCCTGCAAGAAGAAGCCAAGCAGCAAGCCGACGCGCAGCAAGAAATCAAAGCCAAACAACAAGCTAGAACCAAGCTTCACCAGTGTTTAAAAGAAGCAGGTTTAGGTTCAGTCAAAGCGCTCTCGACAGGCTACGAGAAAGAGCTGTCGTCATTTATTGATGAAAACCACTCTTTGTTTAAACACGCTTGCGAGAACAAGCCGGAGAACTCTGCACGTCAGACGTTGCTTGGCTTGCTAACCAAGGAACATATCGATGCAAGCTATCGCTTTGAAAGCTATAAAGAAGCGAATGAGACGATGCAAAATGTATTCGATAATACTGTGGGCACTGAGCACAGTGACAAGTTTCAAAACTCTAACGCTCAACAGTTAAAACTAGTCACGCATTTGTGGTTGTTCATTCAAGGACGACTAGGAATGGATTACAGCCTAGCCAATGATCACGCAGCTGTAGCCGCTACGCTATTGTCTCGTATATCGAGAAGCAGTGATGATGAGATTCGCGTAGAGTTCATGGCCAGTTTTTACGATGGTTTGAACATCTATCAAGCCGAGAACAAGCCATCAGGTATTGTTCACCACTTAAAGCGTTTGTTTAACCTTTCTTAAGCACTCCCACCAGCGACTGATTCTAGTTACGCTCTATATGCTTTCAACAAACGTTAAGATATAGAGCGTGCTTTTTCTGCTTGGCCGCAACAGATTCCCTATTACGTTCATTCTTCACTTTAGGGAATAACAGCATTCTCAGCCATTACAGTTGACTTCATTACAGGCGTAAAAAAGCCCCGCATAAAGCGAGGCTTAGAATATATTTCAATGAACATCAATTTACAGAGGCTAAATTGAATTCATCTAATAATGCAGTGAATCAACGCAGGCCGTGTAAGAACTCGTGGCGCGTTGCTGGGTTTGATCTGAAGATACCGCCTAGAGCTGTTGTTGTCGTTTCGCTGGTTGCATCCATTACACCGCGAGATTTCACGCAGTAGTGAACCGCATCCATGGTTACAGCAACGTCATCGGTTTCGAGTAGCGTTTGCAATGCAACAAGGATCTGCTGCGTCATACGCTCTTGAACTTGTGGGCGCTGAGCAAAGAATCGAACAATACGGTTAATCTTTGAAAGACCAATGATTTTTCCACGCGGGATATAAGCGACCGCAGTCTTACCATCAATCGTCACTAAGTGGTGCTCACAAGTACTGGTCACGGTAATGTCTTTTACTCGTACCATCTCACGAACGCCCATCTTGTTTTCGATTACGGTAATTTTAGGGAAATTGGCGTAATCCAAACCAGAGAAAATTTCATCCACGTACATTTTAGCAATACGTTGCGGTGTTTCTTCCAGACTATCGTCCGTAAGATCAAGTTCAAGGAGAGTGAGAATCTCACGCATATGGTGTTCGATTCGTTCCTTTTTCTCTTCTCGGCTAACCTGGTTTGGACTCATTGGTGTCTCTAAACCACGGCTTGCTAGCGCATCTTTAACCAACTTCGCTGATTCGCTAAGACCTGACATTGAACTTCCTCTTTTATTACCCCTTCTGGATGGCAAACAAGGATACTCGGAATTTTGAATAAATACACCCATATTTTAAGGGAGGTCATTATTTACGGGGCTTAAACTGTGCTAGAGTGGCTAGAATTTCGTTGGCGAACCAGGTGTTCTGATCATTATTTAACCACCATTGCCAACCACAAAATCAAAACAATAACGATCAAAGGATTTCAATTATGGGCTGTTGCGACGCTCCGGGCTTGATGCCAATTGAAGAAGCACTAGATAAGCTGCTATCGCCAATTCAACCTATTCGAACGACCTTATCACTGCCATTGGCAGAAGCATTGGGTTACGTACTTGCTGAAGATATTCTATCCCCTATTTTCGTACCTCCTTTTGATAACTCAGCAATGGACGGCTATGCACTGCGCTTAGCAGACCTAGAGAACGGTAAAGTGCTGCCTTTAGCGGGCAAGTCCTTTGCAGGTCAACCATTTAAAGGTGAATGGCCTGCAAACACCTGTATTCGCATTATGACTGGCGCAAAGATCCCGGAAGGTTGTGACGCCGTAATCATGCAAGAAAACACGGCTGAAACTGACGCTGGCATTGAGATTCAACAAGACGACATCAAGCTAAACAATAACATTCGCCCTACTGGTGACGACATCAAACAAGGCGATATCGTTCTTAGCCGTGGCGAACGTTTAACACCTCGTGACATTCCAATGATTGCTTCGCTCGGTGTGAGCCATGTAACTGTGGTACACAAGCCTAAAGTCGCTTTCTTCTCTACTGGCGATGAGCTCAAGCCATTAGGCCAACCGCTTGAAGACGGTCAGATCTACGACAGCAACCGCTACGGCATTAAACCGCTGATTGAAGCGTTTGGTTGTGAAGCGATTGACCTAGGTATTATTCCTGATTGCCCTGCAACGCTTAAAGAAACCTTTGTAAAAGCACAAGAACTGGCAGACGTAGTTGTCACCTCTGGTGGCGTAAGTGTCGGCGAAGCTGATTACACCAAAGACATTCTTGAAGAGCTTGGCGAAATCGGCTTTTGGAAACTAGCAATCAAACCAGGTAAACCATTCGCATTTGGTGAGCTAGACAACGCTTGGTTCTGTGGCCTACCGGGTAACCCAGTGTCTGCAATGATGACCATGTACGTGTTAGTTCAACCTATGCTGGCTAAACTTGCCGGTCACACTGCGTGGACAGCACCAGAATCGATTCCTGCTATCACTAAATCTGCATTCAAAAAAGGCCCAGGCCGTACTGATTATCAACGTGGTATTTACTCGATTGAAAACGGTCAGTTTGTAGTAGAAACAACAGGTAACCAAAGCTCTGGCGCTTTCCGCTCAATGAGCTTAGCAAACTGCTTTGTGGTACTAGAGCGCGAACGTGGCCGTGTTGAAGTCGGTGAAACGGTTCAGATTCAACTATTTAACTCCACGCTTTACTAACGAGGCTTGCTGATGGAAATACTGTCTGACGCAGAGATGCTTCGTTACAATCGCCAGATCATTCTCAAGCAGTTTGATTTTGAGGGTCAAGAAGCGCTGAAACAGAGCTCGATTTTGGTGTTAGGTGCGGGTGGTTTAGGCTGTGCCTCTGCTCAATACCTTGCGACTGCGGGTATTGGTAAGCTAATGCTGATCGACGACGATGTTGTCGAGCTTTCAAACTTGCAACGACAAGTGCTTCACACCGATGCTGATATTGGTAAGAAGAAAGTCGTTTCAGCCGCTGAATCATTACAGGTGTTAAACCCACACCTTAGAGTTGAAACGGTCGACCACAGACTTGATGACGAGGCACTAGCAAAGCTCATTGAAGCGCATTCGTTAGTACTTGATGCCAGCGACAACGTTGAAACGCGCAATCAACTTAACCGTTTGTGTTACGCCTCAAAAACGCCACTTGTATCGGGCGCTGCGATTCGCATGGAAGGTCAGATTAGCGTATTCACTTATCAAGATGAAAATGCACCTTGCTACCAGTGCTTGAGCGCTCTATTCGGCAACGCTGCTCTAAGCTGTGTTGAAGCCGGTGTGATGGCACCTGTTGTTGGCATGGTTGGCGCGGCTCAGGCTTTGGAAGCTATCAAGGTTATTGCCGGGTTTGGACAACCAAAGCAAGGCAAGCTTTTGATTCTCGATGCCATGTCTCACAGCTGGCGTGAAATGAATTTAATAAAGATGCCTAATTGTTCGGTGTGTGGATAAGATAAATCATATCCCCCTCTGATCGAAAACCTAAGCCTTGACTATATGTTGGGGCTTTTTTATGTCTCAACGTCAGCATCTCACTCGCTTTATCAATTTGAAATACTCTATGAGAGATTAGTTTCATTTGAGTTCTCATTTTGAGAATACAGTGAAAAAATCAGCACCTAAAAACATAACCTTTAAAAATCAATAATTTAAAATTGGCACATAACTTGTAACTGTATCTGTACCTTCCATCACAAGGATGTAGATATGAGAATTACAACGTTAAGTTTGCTATTAAGTGCCCCTCTAGTCGCCAACGCAGCGCCATTCGATACCTGCCCTAGTCAAGCATACCTCTTTCAGTCGAAACCCGTTGAAGTTTGGGGGGTAAACCTTGTAACAGGTTCAACCACTCTGTTGGAAGACGATACGGGTATGAATGCCAATATCAATGGTGTCGGTTTCGACTTTCAAGACAGATATATTTATGGCTATGACACCACCAACAAACGTTTAGTGCGTCTTGGTCAAGACTTCCAAGCAGAAGTTATCAATACCAGTGGCTTACCAACCGATCACACTTTCTATGTCGGCGACGTCTATGACCATGTTTACTACTTGTATCGTACAGGTAAGGGACTATTTACTGTTGACCTCTCTCCTTTAGACTCTGATCCGAATGCGACCGTCACGGTCAACAAAATCGCAGGCAGCCCTGCAACTGTAAAACTGACTGATTTTGCTTTCCATCCAAGTGATGGCTCTTTATATGGTATCGACAATGACTCGGGTGGCTTGTACAGCTTCAACCCAACTACAGGTGCAGAAACCTATATTGGTGATACCGGAGAAACAGGGACGTTTGGCGCAGGTTATTTTGATGTGAACGGCTACTACTACGTATCTCGAAATCAAGACGGTAAGATCTACCGTATCAACCTATCCCCAGATAACGCTGCAAACATCGCTGCAGGTGTCGTTCCTGCTGTAGAGTTCGTATCGAATGGCCCTTCTTCGAATCAAAATGATGGTGCTCGCTGTGCGAATGCGCCTGTCGTAGATGAAGATTCCAACATCGACTTCGGTGACGCTCCAGACAGCTACCTAACGTTACTGGCGAGCAATGGCCCTCGACATGAACTCGATGGCATCACATGGTTAGGTACAACTCCTCCAGATGCGGATCTAGATGGTTATGTCACACCTCAATCAGATGAAACTGTCGGGGTGGATGATGAATGGTCCAACGGTGGTATCGGTTTTGTAACCGCACTTGAAGCTGGTCTTGATTCAAAAGTGGTGATTGAGGCTTCAACAACCGGTTACCTTTCGGCTTGGATAGATTGGAACCAAGATGGCAGTTTCGATGGCGCCAACGAGCAAGTATTTACCGATTACCTGTTAGATGCGGGTGAAAACGATCTGTTCCTAAATGTCGATATCAACGCTCTGACCGGTACGACGTGGGCTCGCTTTAGATTCAGTCAACAAACCAACCTAAGTTACTTTGGCGGTTCAACCTCTGGTGAGGTGGTCGATATTCAAGTCGATGTTCTTAACGATGGTGCCACTGCTCGTTACTTCCCAAGTGCTTCTGGTTACGCAACGCTCGCGTACGAAGATAACTGGCCTTATAAAGCTGACTACGACATGAACGATGCTGTTCTTATGTATCGTATTACTGAAATCCTTAAAGATGGAAAAGTCGTTAAATCAACTATCGACGGCCGCCTAGCTGCTGTCGGGGCATCGTACAGAAATGGTTTTGCTGTTCGACTTCCTAACCTCGACCCGAGCTTGGTGAGTAGTGGTAGCTCTTACATGAAACACAACGGCGTATTCACTGACCTTGACCTAGAAGATGGACGTAGCGAAGCAATCTTTGTTATCGCCAATGACCTGACAGAAAAAATCAGCACTGGCTGTACCTTCTACCGCACCAGTAATGGATGTAAAGAAGATGAGCAGTTCTCGTTCCAAATTGGTATTACTTTAGCCGGTGACGGTGTGAGTACTGGCAGCTGGACCGATATGCCTTACGACCCGTTCATCTTCGCAACGCCTGGGTATTATCATGGTGAAAACCTACCTCTACATCCAGGACGCAGCTGGGAGGTTCACTTGCCAGACCAAGCTCCAACCGAAGCATTTGATACCACTAACCTCTTTGAAGCTGGTTTAGGCGTCGATGACAGTAATCCATCAACAGGTAAATACTTCAAAACAGTAGAAAACCACCCTTGGGCACTAATAGTGACTTCGGATGACGAATGGGAGTGGCCTTTAGAGTACGTCGATATTGTTACCGCTTACCCAGGGTTTAAAGAATACGCAGAATCCGGCGGTGAAACGAACCAAACATGGTACCAATCACCTGCAGACAACCAACGTTACGAACCATAAGGAGAGACGTTATGACTATTCACACTAAACAATATCGAGACAATCATTGCGTTGATTCAAGTCGCAATCTCTTTGAGGAAAAACGTATGTCTGTACAAAGCACTTGGAACATCAAGAAGTCACTAGCCGTTATTTTAGCTGCAGCGCCATTAGTATTAGCCGGCTGTGGAGGCGGCGGCGGTGGGGGCGGAAGTACATCTACGGCATCACCATCTACACCCTCGACACCTGCAACTCCGTCGAATCCGGTAACAGCAACGACTCCGGTAACAGCAACGCCTTCGCCGTCTCCCGCGACAAGTGCGGTAGCAGCGCAGAGCTATACGATGAGTGATTTGGTGGTACCTGATGGATTTGACTACAACTCTGTTGAACAGTTTGATCTCAACATTGACATCAGCAGCATTTCGACAGACCGTTCTTTTGTGACCGTTTATAGCCGCTTTAGTACAAGAGATGACTCAACCTTGAAGCCGGATTACTCCAGCAAGGTCATTGCGGGCCCACTAGATAACGGTGTGTTCGCCTCCAACTTTGCAGCACCAGTAAACCATGACGCACTCTTGATAGAGATTTGGTTTTACGATGGTCAACCTCCATTACAACAAGTGGTTTCTAGCGGCGACTCTCAGATTGTCTGGCAGTAAATTGTTTAACAGCAGGTAACTTGTCGTTAGCGAGATCTCTGACGAAACAGAGTCAAAATGGATTGTTTGTAAGTAGGAAGTGAGCAGAAATGCTCACTTTTTTATTTTCGTCGAAGAGCAGTTAATTCAGCTTTCTTAGCGAGTAGCATTCACTTTACCACCAACCTCACTTATATTTTCAACATAACCTTCAAAGACTTACTCTCATGAAACAGTTAAAAATAGGTCTATTTATCTTAATGTGTGGCGTAGGCGTGTTAGTTGCCCTTGCCTATTTCCCGCTAACATCAGAGACGGGGCAACGTATTCAAGCCAAAGTAATTTCGAACACGCTTACTCAATCCTTAGATGGGCACAGGCGTTATCTGACGGTTCAGACAAAAGATAATGACGTATTTCGGCTCTCTATTGCTCCTACCACAGACTGCCCTATTGATTCTGTGGTCGCGCTTGATACATTAAACAATCAAATAACCGGACAAAGCAGTTATCAGTTCATCCACTGTCGAGCTGCACAGTAGCCATCGATGCAACAACGGTATTCGTAAAGCAACTGTATTCGTAAAGCAACTGTATTCGCAAAAGCAACAGTAATCGCTCTACCACTGTATTCGCTAAAACAGTAAGAATCGCTAAAACAACAAGAATGGATATAACAATAATGAATCAGCCACTCATCTCACCACAACAACTTCAACAACGTTTGCTAGCAGAAGACAATATCATCATCCTCGACGCCAGCATCGAGTTTCAAATTCCAAGCGAGTCAGAAAAGATCAAAGGACAAATGATTCCTGGTGCTATTCGTTTTGACTACGACAAAGACTTTTGTAACAAGCACACTCTGCTTCCTCACATGTTTCCGAGCGAAAAACACTTCAACACTCGCGCAAAAGAAATTGGCATCAATCAAGACAGTACGATTGTGGTTTACGATAACTCCGGAACCTTCGCTTCTCCTCGTGCGTGGTGGATGTTTATGGCAATGGGACACAACGACGTATTCATCTTAGATGGCGGTTTGCCAGCTTGGATCGAAGCCGGTTACGCGACCGAGACTGACTATCGCACCGAAGTAAAAGCGGGCAATTTTGAAGGCCATATTCAAGACAACTACTTTGTCAGTGCTCAGCAGATTGAAGGTTACTCAACTGACAAGAGCGCAAACATTGTAGATGCTCGTTCTCAAGCTCGTTTCGATTCAGAAGTTCCTGAACCACGTGAAGGCTTGCGTAGTGGCCATATACCGAATTCTATTTGCCTACCATTTGCCCAAGTACTCAAAAACGGCAAGTTAAAGTCCCAAGAAGAGCTTATTGATATCTTTTCAACGCTAGAATTAACGCCTTCTCAACCTATGTTCTTTAGCTGTGGCTCTGGCGTAACAGCTTGCATCATATTATTAGCCGCTAAACTCGCTGGCTATAACGGTGAAATGGGTGTTTACGATGGTTCATGGACGGAATGGGGTGCTAACGACAAACTCCCTATCGCCGTGACTAAAAAGTAATTCAACTTCGCTTAATGCAACTATTAGAATATACTGCGCATGCATAAAGAGCTTACTGATAATGATGGCCCCACGTCTCATGAAGTAAGCCTCTATGTCGCAGTTAACGCTATGTTCATTTGAGACCAAGACTCGATTCACGCCGTTTGATTTGTAACCCACATCAACTTGCTAACCATAATTCGTGATTAATCATAAACTAATCGTTATCGACGTTATGAATACTAATTTTTCACTCAAGAATCTCTGCTCGTAGTCGTTACACTATTTAATCATTAATACTTTCATCATTGATGTTTGTATTTTTCGTTGCATGAATCGCGCTGACAACCCAATAGTTTGTCACTTGCAGTCTGTTAAAAGTAGTAACCAACAAAGGCATCTCATGGCTCTATTTAAGCAAAATATCTGGTCGCTGTACGCGTTTGTCGTACTACTGACCCTGATACTTTTCGCCGCGTTGGGAATAACAAACTGGAAAGCAAACAGAGACGACTTCATAGAGCAGCAACACATTCAGGTTGAGCTTTTTTCTAGCTCCGTCAACTCGCTGCTGACCAGTCAATAAGCCTTGTTAGAAGTGGTTGGCCATCAACTGGCTCAACAGTCTGATTTCACACGTACTGCATCTATCCAGATTAGGCCAATATTAGACAAGCTACTTGAGACCCACCCTGCGATAGCAGCGTTTGGCTTGTTGAACACCGACGGTGATTACCTCTCGATTAGCTCAAATCTCGAACTTGCGAATCAAAGGAACTTGCTGCAATACGCGCCAACCAGAGGCTCCTTCCTAGACGCCCTATCAAGCAGTAGCATGGTGCTTGGCCGTACCTATTTTCAAGATTCGTTGAATAGCTTAATCATCCCGCTGAGAAAATCCATTTCAATCGATGGCAAGAAAACCGATGCAGTAATGACCGCAGGGCTACGATTAGACGCAACGATCGTATTTGAAAATAATGCTCACGCCGGAAGTTTCAATACACTAAGCCTGATCAGAAAAGACAGCTATCGCCAGTTTTATTCAAGTGATATTGAATCTGAGAGTGCCTATTCCTCTCCAGTCGGCAAAGATGTCATACAGCGTATTGCAAGTATCTTTACCGACCACTTCGGAATTAGCGTACAAGAAGCGATGAATGGGCAAGAAACCTATTCTTTTGTCGTCGACGATGAAGAGTACCACTCTTTGATGAGCGCGAAATACATCCCAAACTACAAATTATGGGTGGTAGGACGTACGGATCTAACTCACGTCGATAGTATATTCATACAAGAGTTCAGCATTCTTTTCGTTGCCTTTATTTTTCTTCAGTTTGGTTTCTACTTTTTGGTTAAGTCGATTGCCAAGAATGAACAACGGACTCGTAGCCAACTCATTTATCAGGCGAACCATGACCCTTTAACCTCTCTGCCAAACCGTTTGTACATGCGTAGAAACATTGGTAAATGGATTGACGATGAGTCAGAGCCGTTTTCGCTGTTGTTTATCGATATCGATAACTTTAAATGCGTCAATGACACCCACGGGCATGACTTTGGAGATAAGGTTCTCAAACAGATCGCTTTGCGTTTGATGAGGTTCCGATCTCGCCTCAGCCTATTGGTACGTGAATCCAGTGATGAGTTTTTGTTCTTGACGCCCTTGTCGAATGAAGCTGAAATTAAACGACTCGCCAAGCGCATTATTGAAGTGCTTTCTCAACCTTATGAAGTTGAAAGCGCTCAGTTTTTGTTAGGTTGCAGCATCGGCGTAGCGCGTTTCCCAGAACACGGAAAAGATCTGGATAGCCTGTTACGTTCTGCCGATATTTCAATGTACAAAGCGAAACAGCAGCAAAACTCGTACAGTATTTTCACAACGGAAATGCAAGATGCTCATCTCTACAAAATGAAAGTAGAACAAAGGCTACGCATCGCTATCGAGAAACAAACGCTGTTCATGGTTTTCCAACCGCTGGTTCGTGCAAATGAAAGTATTCATGGTGTAGAAGCACTCGTGCGCTGGATTGATGAGGAATTGGGTTTTGTTCCGCCAGATGTCTTTATACCGATAGCAGAGAACACGGGTTTAATGCAAAAACTGGGGACTTTTATTATTGAGTCCAGCATTATGCAGATCGCCCACTTGCACCGAACAACAGAACAAAAGATCGGGCTGTCGATCAACATATCAGTGCGTCAGTTTTCTCATCAATCCTTCTCTGAGCACTTGTTCGCGACACTAGAAAAGTATCAACTCTCTCCTAGCTGTTTAACGCTAGAAATTACCGAGAGCTTGTTCATTGAAGATGTGACTTTGGTGAAACCGACTTTTGAAGCCCTCAAAGAGAAGAATATAAAGATCTCTTTAGATGATTTCGGGACAGGTTATTCATCACTAAGTATGTTGAAAGCACTGCCTATCGATGAACTTAAAATCGATAAGAGCTTTATTGAGAACATTGCTGTCGATCAGCAGTCACTCACCATGGTGCAAAACATCATCGCAATCGGTAAGAACTTCGGCATGGTGGTATTAGCAGAAGGCGTAGAATCAAACGAACACTTCGCAATTCTAAAGGCATGTGGATGTGACTTAATGCAAGGCTATTACTTCTCTCGCCCTATTCCTTATTATGAGCTGGCTACTCACCTAAACAAGAAAGTGACCGAGCACGCGGAATGTTCTGTTTAAGAACGCGAGTTAAATAGACGAGCTAAATAAGGTAGGCAGATAAACACCTACCTTATTTTCTAGATATTTTCTGTTCGGTTATTTATTCATTTCATTTTTTATTCATTTCACTATGCATAACATCGATCAACTGTCCGGAAGGATCTCCTGATAATTCCCAAGTAAAAATGCCGCCTAGGTCTGATTTCTTCGCCCATTCTGCCTTTGCTTTAATAGAACGCTGATCTTCAAAAGATATGAATACTTTTTTATCTGGGTTCCACAAATAAGGTGCTTGAGCTTGCTCATCATACTTATACTCATAACCTTGTTTGTTGCTGTAGTTATTCATAAGATCCCAAAACATGAAGTAACCGTTTTCACCGGTACCAAACTGCGCCCCTTGTTCAGAAACTAGGTCACCTTTAGGCAGCTCTCCAGCAAAGTCTTTTGTCCCTTGCCAACCTCGACCATAAAAAGCCGCCCCGATCACGAGCTTCTCGCTAGGAATACCTTGCTCTATCATCTGATTAATGAAGACATCAGCTCCCATTCCCCACCAACTACGCTCGGTGGCATGTAAGTTTGTTGTGTGACCTGTTTGAGTTCCCCAGCCTCCGAGGAAGTCATACGTCATCGCAAACATGTTCGTCAGATATGGGCTAGCTGCGTTCCAATCAATTTGAGCTGCCTTAGCACCAACACCGACAGCCGTTGAAAGCTCGTAATCTCTTTGAGTCGTCTTTGATAGAGCGTCCAAATCACTTCTGATTGTTTTTACTAAAAGAGTAAAAGCTTCACGCTCTAGCGCTTTTTGCTCATCCGTTAGTTTCGTCTCTGGGTTCCAAGGCGAAGTGGTTAAGCCGCCGCCTCCTGGGTATTCCCAATCAAGATCAATACCATCAAAGAAGTCGTATTTTTGGATCAATTCAACAGCAGTTTTTGAAAAGTGCGCAATGGCTTGAGGATCTTTCGCCATCGCATGGAAAGGTTCAGACATTGTCCACCCTCCAAATGAGGGCAAAATTTTGATATTTTGATTGTCGGCCTTCAGTTGAGCTAACTGGGCAAAGTGACCTTTATAGGCGACATCAACACCCACGTCTCCGAAATCGACTTCTAACGCAGCTTCTTTATCCACAATAATCGCGGTATATGGTTGTTTGTCTGCACATTGCTGCTGAATTTGTTTTTGGACGGGCTCACCAGCACCGCTATGAGGACCACACATGCTCAAGAAGGCGTAAATAATATGTGAGAGCTTGTCTGCAGGTATGTCGTCAACGGTATAAGGGTTGTCTTTATTCAGATATTGCCAATCCGCAAAATACCCTGCGACGACTTTATCATCGGCATGTACTGTAGGTGTGAGCATACAAACCGTGGCTATTGAGCTAAGCCCAAAGATAGAAATAGATTTAAAGATAGAACTTGATTGGTCACTGTTGCTAGAAATAGCGTGTGTGATAAATGACAGTTTCATAATTATCTCCTTTAGTGTGGCTTAACATTAAAGAGTGATAATTCTTTCAACCGCTGAACAAATTCACTATTCGAGTCATGTCTAATAGTTATCCCCCTTATTGCACTGGTTTCATTAGGGGGAATTTCCATGATTACTCAAATAGTGAATTCAACGAAGCATAAATATCTTACTATTCACTGCCGTTTGGTTTATTCACGCTAAGTTGTTCGTCCAAGTTAAGTACCGTCAAAGCATTACTTACGCTGGTCGCTATCACATCGACCACACCGGTTCTTAGTGCGCCTAATAGAGCTAATGGCTTACTGTTCTCCGCTGCAATGGCAATGACTTCCGCTATTGGGCGAAATTCTTCCAAGGCCAAACCAATCACACGGTCACTCATTACTGTGTTTGCTGTTTTACCGTGAACATCGAAAAAGTCATAACCCGCAAAGTCACCGACGACACCTTGTAATAAACGAGATTGAACGACCTCACCTGCGGTAAACCAACCTAAGTCGACCATATAGCTGTTTTCACTCATATCACCGATACCGACTAATGCAACATCGGCTTTTCGAGCGAGATCGAGGGTCTGCTTAACGGTGCTGTTTTCCATGAATGCGGTTTTTTGCGCTTTATTCTCGGCATAAGCGGGCGCGTATAAGGTTTCAGAAGATCCACCGTACTTTTTGGCTAACTGCCTGCATATATGGTCGGCATTAAACATACCGCCTCTTGGGTGAATACCGCCGATACCACACACGAATTTGCAGTCTCGTGGCGTAATGACGCCAGTGTGATGAGCAACAGACGATACGTTTCGCCCTTGTCCTACTGTCACTACCATGCCGTTTTTCAGTGTACTGGTAAGGTAGTTAGACACTAAACCAGCAACCTGTAATCGCTGCTTCTCTTCATTTGGTTGGTCTAGTGCCACAAGCGCACGCTTTACACCAAATCGTTCGATCAAACGTTGCTCGATCTTCGCACTAAAGACGGGGTGATATTTCACGGTGATCTCAACAATGCCCTCATCTCGGGCTTGCTTGAGCATTCGACCAACCTTTGCACGGGAGATAGAGTACTTTTTAGATATCTCTTCTTGCGTGGCACCATCTTGATAATAAGCAACCGCTACTTCAGTGAGGAGATCAGTGTTTTCTTCGGAAACATCTTGGATATTCTTACTCATATACCACTCAACCAATATTTAACAATTATTTTACCTGCTTGAAGAACAAATGTTCGATGCTTAAGCAAGTGATACACAAGTTTACACCCCAAACATATGTAACAGCAAGGTACATTTTCTCATAATCATAACCATGGTTTTGTTGTTGATTAATTCACCTCACTTTGCTCGTTAAACGTTTGCTTGCATAGCCCATGATTACTAGAGCGAAATATATTTGACTGAAGTCACCATACAGTACTATTTACCGTTGACTTTGGGGCTAGATCGGATAAATATGGCTACATCATTTACTCATCGAGCGATCAAATGTTCTGTGCAAATGTTCGTTCGGAGAAAAATTTAAATTAATGTAAGTTTGGCTCACTGGTACAACCATTGAGAACTTCATTAGTTAGCTTGCAAATGCCCACACCTCTCCCATTAATGAGGTGTTATGCGATACATAGGATGATCAAAATGAGCAATAAATTAGAGCAACTTCGTAAACTAACAACTGTTGTAGCTGACACTGGCGATATCGAAGCTATCAGCAAGTACACTCCTGAAGATGCAACAACTAACCCATCTCTAATTCTTAAAGCTGCTCAAATTGCTGAGTACGCTCCTCTAATCGATGCTTCTATCGAATACGCAAAAGCGCAAAGCGGTGATAAAGCACAGCAAGTTCAAGATACTTGCGACATGCTTAACGTGAACATCGGTAAAGAAATCCTAAAAGTTGTACCTGGCCGTATCTCTACTGAAGTAGATGCTCGTCTTTCTTACGACATGGAAGGCAGCGTTGCTAAAGCTCGTCAACTTATCAAAATGTACAACGACGCTGGCATCACTAACGACCGCATCCTTATCAAACTGGCTTCTACTTGGGAAGGCATCCGTGCTGCTGAAATCCTAGAGAAAGAAGGCATCAACTGTAACCTAACGCTTCTATTCTCTTTCGCTCAAGCTCGTGCTTGTGCTGAAGCTGGCGTATTCCTAATCTCTCCTTTCGTTGGTCGCATCATGGACTGGTACAAAGCGAAAGAAGGTCGTGATTTCGAAGCTTCAGAAGATCCAGGCGTAATCTCTGTTTCAGATATCTACAACTACTACAAAGACCACGGCTACAAAACTGTTGTTATGGGCGCAAGCTTCCGTAACATCGGCGAGATCCTTGAACTTGCTGGTTGTGACCGTCTAACTATCGCTCCTCAACTTCTAGCAGACCTAGAAGCAGCAGAAGGCGAAGTAGTAGAGAAGCTTATCGACTCTAACGGTACTAAAGAGCGTCCAGCAGCGATGACTCACGCTGAGTTCCTATGGGACCACAACCAAGATGCAATGGCTGTTGAGAAACTGGCTGAAGGCATCCGCAACTTCGCCGTTGACCAAGGCAAACTAGAAGACATGATCGCAGCTAAGCTGTAATCACTCTTACCAAATTCAAATAGGGGAACGTTCAGTTCCCCTACTTTTATCAATTTTGTTTTTCTTAATTTTTATTCGGAAGTTCTTATGAATCAATCTCCTCAAAACAGAAAGCATCTAGCTAACGCTATTCGTGCTCTAAGCATGGACGGCGTACAACAAGCAAACTCTGGTCACCCAGGCGCACCTATGGGTATGGCAGACATCGCTGAAGTACTTTGGCGCTCTCACCTAAACCATAACCCAGCAAACCCAGAGTGGGCTGACCGCGACCGTTTTATCCTGTCTAACGGCCACGGCTCAATGCTGATTTACTCTCTGCTTCACCTAGCAGGTTACGAGCTTTCAATTGAAGATCTTAAAAACTTCCGTCAACTGCATTCTAAGACTCCAGGTCACCCAGAGTACGGCTACGCACCAGGCATCGAAACAACGACTGGTCCTCTAGGTCAAGGCATCACTAACGCTGTTGGTATGGCTATGGCAGAGAAAGCGCTAGCAGCACAGTTCAACAAAGAAGGCCACGACATCGTAGACCACTACACTTATGCATTCATGGGTGATGGCTGTCTGATGGAAGGTATTTCTCACGAAGCATGTTCTCTAGCAGGTACGCTTGGTCTTGGTAAGCTGGTTGCTTTCTGGGATGACAACGGTATCTCTATCGATGGCGAAGTTGAAGGTTGGTTCTCTGACGATACACCTAAGCGTTTCGAAGCTTACGGCTGGCACGTAATCCCAGCGGTAGATGGTCACGATTCTGACGCTATCAACGCAGCGATTGAAGCGGCTAAAGCAGACCCTCGCCCTACTCTAATCTGTACTAAAACAGTGATTGGCTTTGGTTCTCCAAACAAAGCAGGTACGCACGACTGTCACGGTGCTCCACTAGGCGCTGAAGAAATTGCAGCAACACGTAAAGAATTAGGTTGGGAGCACGGTCCTTTTGAAATTCCGTCGGAAGTTTACTCAGAGTGGGATGCGAAAGAAGCAGGCGCAGCTAAGGAAGCAGCGTGGAACGAGAAACTTGCAGCTTATGAAGCAGCATACCCTGAGCTGGCAGCTGAATTCAAACGCCGCGTAAACGGTGACCTACCAGCTGAGTGGGAAGAGAAAGCATCGGCAATCATCGCTGATCTTCAAGCTAACCCAGCAAACATCGCATCACGTAAAGCATCTCAAAATGCTCTAGAAGCGTTCGGTGCTATGCTACCTGAATTCATGGGCGGCTCGGCTGACCTTGCGCCTTCTAACCTGACTATGTGGTCTGGTTCTAAGTCTCTTGAAGCAAACGACTTCTCTGGTAACTACATCCACTACGGTGTACGTGAATTCGGTATGACGGCTATCATGAACGGTATCGCTCTGCACGGTGGTTTCGTACCATACGGCGCAACGTTCCTAATGTTCATGGAATACGCTCGTAACGCTATGCGTATGGCTGCTCTGATGAAAACTCAGAACATCCAAGTTTACACGCATGACTCTATCGGTCTTGGCGAAGATGGTCCAACTCACCAACCAGTTGAGCAGATCGCTTCTCTACGTCTAACTCCAAACATGAGCACATGGCGTCCATGTGACCAAGTTGAGTCTGCTGTTGCTTGGAAACTAGCAATCGAGCGTAAAGATGGTCCTTCTGCACTTATCTTCTCTCGTCAAAACCTTGCACAACAAGATCGTGACGCTGAGCAAGTAGCAAACATCGCTAAGGGTGGTTACATCCTGAAAGATTGTAAAGGCAAGCCAGAGCTTATCCTTATCGCAACGGGTTCTGAAGTTGAGCTAGCGGTTAACGCTGCTGCTGAGCTAACGGCTGAAGGTAAGAAAGTACGCGTAGTTTCTATGCCTGCTACTGATGCGTTCGACAAACAAGACGCGCAGTACCGTGAGTCTGTACTTCCATCTGACGTAACGGCACGTATCGCTGTAGAAGCTGGCATCGCTGACTTCTGGTACAAGTACGTTGGTTTCGGTGGCAAGATCATCGGTATGACAACGTTCGGCGAGTCTGCACCTGCAGGTGAGCTATTCAAGATGTTCGGTTTCACTACTGAAAACGTAGTAAACACAGCGAAAGAGCTTCTAGCTTAATCTTGAATACATTGTCTCGCCCTTCAATGGGTTGATGCATACAGAAAGCCCCGCATGAAAATGCGGGGCTTTTTTTGTCTTTTCTCTCATTCGGATTAAATCTAACGGCTATTTTTCTTCGAAATGCGTTGCCACTAAGTTTTGTTCTGCGGTCGAGGCGATAGACTGCATATGCAGATTGACTTCACTCGACAGCTCACGTTGCTTATGAGCAGAACTTTCAACAGACTGCATGAGTTCATTCATGGATTGCATTAGGTTTTCGACTTCCGACAAGCGCTCTGCACTCACCTTCGCAACATCACCACATGCGTCCGTTTGCTTACGGTTCGCCAGAATATCTTTTTGCCACCCTTCAATCGTCGTTAGCATGGTATCGATGCTCTCTTTGATCTGAACCGTAGCCTTTGAGGTTCGACCCGACAATGCACGGACTTCGTCGGCAACAACGGCAAAGCCTCGTCCTTGCTCGCCCGCTCTCGCCGCTTCAATCGCAGCGTTCAGGGCCAACAAGTTGGTTTGTTCGGCGATTCCACCAATCTCTTCCATTATCTTGCTTACGCTCTGCGCTTGATCGCTCAGTTGGTAAGTCGCTTGAGTCGCCTTTTCAGCCTGAGAAGCTAGGCTCTCTAAGTTTTGATGAGTTTGATTAATGCTTTCTTTAGCGCCAGCACAGGTTTGCAAAGTCACATCAACAATCTGGTGCGCTTCTTCTGTGCGAGAAGAGACCTCATTGGCGGTGATTTCAACCTCTTCAGTCGCCTCTCGTACTTGAAGAATATCTTTTGTTTGTTGATCTAAGGCTTCTGATACTTCAAATGACGTCGCATTTAGGTTGTCAGCCAAATCTTGTAACGGCTTGGCTGAGTCTGTCATGCGACCTAATACGGTGTGGATTCTTGCAGACAATAGTTTTAAGTGAAAATCGGCAATAGAGAACTGACTATTACCTGAATAAACAAGACGACTAACACTATCGAATTTAGATTGCAGCTTTTTCAACTGCAGTGGAGTATCAATCAGCTCTTGTCGGAAAAGCAGTGCTAATGCTGAAACAGGAAGTAGGCTCAACAACCATTGTGATACTTGCCCTACTTCAATGAGATTTGAAATTAACGGCGCAGCCAAAGAGCCTAGCAACACGGCGTAACGAACACTGTCACTGATCTTTAATGACCATTGGCGACCCGACTTTTCAGCCTTCAAGAGGCCTTGGTAAGCCTTATCTGCAACTTGTATCCATTCATTTTTTGGCTTAACACGAACAGATTGGTAGCCACTCACCTTACCATTGTCGTAAATTGGAGTTACATAAGCATCGACCCAGTAAAACCCACCAGATTTGGTTTTGTTTTTTACGATGCCACGCCAAGCTTTACCTTGCTTTAGGTTAACCCACATATCAGCAAAAGCGGCTTTCGGCATATCGTTATGCCTTACGATATTGTGGTGTTGCCCTAGCAATTCTTGTTGGCTGTATTCCGCTATGCGACAAAAAGCATCATTACTGCACGTAATCACGCCTTTTAAATCAGTGGTAGAGACAAGTTGTTCGTTTTCGCTGAGAAGCGTTTCACGAGATTGAGTAGATGAGCTGACAGTCATTATATTAACTTAGGTTAATTATTATTTTAGGCGAGGAATATATACAATTATTAAAGTTATGACAAAATGTGAACGTCACATTTTGTGTAAATGCCTGCTATTTATACAAATATTAGCTAAGTACCTCACAAAGCTAATAACTTCACTATCTTCTCATGCCAACAGTCACGACTCATCTAAGTTTACGGCAGTGGTAAATTTCACGGTTCTCATTGAGACAGAGGTATGGAATTTACGAATATTCAGATCTTTGCGTAGTACTCGCTCCACAAAGTCTTCGTAGGCTTGAATGTCTTTGACCGTCACAATCAGCATGAAATCAAAGCTGCCTGATATCTGATAGCACTGCGTGACCTCTTCTGCCTTTGAAATAGAATGGCGAAAGATTTGGTAAATATCCCCTCGATCACGCTCCATTTCCACGGACACAACCAAAGTCATCTTACTGCCGGTCAGTTCTGGATTAATGATGGACACACCACCGACAATCACGCCCTCTTCTCTCAGCCGTTTCACTCGCTTTAAGCAAGCAGGCGGTGACAACCCGACCAGCTCTGCTATTGTTAAATTTCACGTCATTTAAACACTGAAAGTTACTCTCAATACCCTAATTATTGATATTTTGAGTAAAAATAATTTGAGCATGGGTATTTACTAATGACTCAGTTATTACATGCGTATTTTAAAACACCGATAATAAAAAATTATCTTATTAGTTAGAACCCAACGCCTTGTATAAAGCGCCCTCCAGAATAATAACCACGACCTAATCAATGTTATTAAACATCCAAACTATCAACTATTCATTCAACAAAACCCATTAAATAACTGACAATAGAATAAATAACACTCCTTATTTTATATTAACTCTAAATGTTGAAACCGGAACGAATAATTAATTGTAATAATTATCCATTTGATTGGCAAAATTTATAAATATATTTTGTTGCATAATCAAAACTTATGGCTTGATATAAGAATGTCACACAAAACAATGGCTTTAATGGGTCTAATTTTTTCCTCACTGTCACAGGCTTCCACTATTGAGAACGACGAACTATTACTGAAGTCATTGATTAAACGAGGTGTTATCTGTTCAGGCTTAACCTATGAGGAAAATCAAGAAGCTTTGCGTATCTATCTCAACGCTAAAAAAGTGAAGAGCACCCCGTTTGATTCAAAAAATAGAAAAGAGACAACCAATACAAAAGAGATAGAAAGTAAAAAACATACAACAAACACACGTCAGTTAAATAAGGCACCACAAGAGTGTATTAGGCCAAACTCGGACAACAGATCTGAATAAGGCAAGTTGATACTGATATCGACATGGAAATACAAAAAGGAAATATAATGAAAATGATGAGAAAAACATTGTTGGCTTCAGCAATGCTTACTCTATTTAGCGTCAGTGGTTATGCAAAAACACCTATTGATTTAGGCGTAGTTAATGAAGACAAACTCATTGAAATGCTAGTTAGACAAGGCTTAGTCGACCAAGATGCAACCGATGCGGCAAAGCGCGATGCGCTTGACCGTTACTTAAAAAATAAGATCAATTCCGGTTTCAAAGGCGATGCTCAATTCGGTAAAAAAGCACTTGAACAACGAGCGAAAATACTCAAAGCCATTGAGAAAGGATCTGGCGTTAAAAAGGCCAGCGTCTTTGCTTTAGAAGTCGGCACTAAACGTACCGACAAAGTGCTCGCTCTGTTGGTCGATTTCCCTGATTTGAACTGGGATGACAACAAGTTGACCGAAGAGCACACGCAGATGCTCTATGAGAGCTACAATCCAGAGCATTATCAAGAGCTGTTGTTCTCAAATTCTGGCTACACAGGGCCCAACGGCGAGAACCTAATCTCGATGCGCCAATATTACCAAAGCGAGTCAGGTGACAGCTACAGCGTTGCAGGTCAAGCGGCAGGTTGGTATCGCGCCTCCAAGCCTGCGTCATTCTATGGTGGCAACTCCCCTACCACCGACAACGACCTAAACGCCCAAGAACTGGTTCGTGAAGCGCTGAATCAACTAGCTCAAGATCCGAGTATCAACCTTGCCGATTACGACATCGAAGATCGTTACGATTACGACGGTGACGGAAATTTCCGCGAACCCGATGGTGTGATTGACCACCTGATGGTGTTTCATGCATCGGTAGGCGAAGAAGCCGGTGGTGGCGTGTTAGGCCCTGATGCGATTTGGTCTCACCGATTCAACCTTGGTCGCACTCATGTACTGGAAGGTACTTCTAGCTCGCTTCCAGATCGATTTGGTGGCCAATACGCGGCGTTCGATTACACCATTCAACCGATTGATGCGGCTGCAGGTGTTTGTGCCCACGAATATGGTCATGATTTAGGCTTACCAGACGAGTATGACACGCAATACACAGGCAGAGGCGAACCGGTTTCTTACTGGTCAATCATGTCTTCGGGCAGTTGGGCTGGTCAAATTGGTGGTACACAACCAACGGCATTCAGCTCTTGGGCAAAACACTTCCTACAGAAATCGATTGGCGGACGTTGGGTTAACGATGATCAGCTCTCGATTGATGACCTAGAAGACAATCCACAAGTGTATACGCTGTTCCAAACAACGGATAACAGTCGTCCTAACATGATCAAAGTGGATCTTCCTGAAAAGCAGATTGAAAGTCTGAAACCCTTTGAGGGCGAGTATTCATTCCACTCTCAAAAAGGCGATGATCTGAAAAACAGTATGACTCGCAAGTTGGTGATCCCAGCGGGTGATTCTGCACTGCTGTCTTTCAAAACTTGGTATGAGATTGAAAAAGACTACGACTTTGCTCGCGTGCTAATCAACGGACAAGCCATTGCAGGCAACATTACCTCAATGGACGACCCATACAACACGGGCCTCGTTCCTGCTATTGGCGGCGAATCTGACGGATGGGTTAACGCTGAGTTCGACGTTTCACAATGGGCAGGACAAGAAGTTGAACTTTCATTTGAGTACATCACCGATGGCGGCTTAGCAATGGAAGGCTTCTATTTAGATAACCTTGCTGTGGTTGTCGATGGTGAAGTGACCTCAATAGATGATGCTGAGAGCAACTCCACCTTCTCCCTTAATGGTTACAAGCTGAGTAATGGATTCCATCAAGCGCAGCACTACTATCTATTGCAGTGGCGCAGCCACATGGATATTGATGAAGGCCTAACGAACATCAAACGCATGGGACAACTGATGTCATTCGACCCAGGATTGATCATTTGGTACGTCGACGAATCACTCACCGACAACTGGGTAGGTAAACACCCTGGTGAAGGTTGGTTAGGCGTGGTCGATGCAGACCAAAATGCCATGGTGTGGGCAAACTCTGGTGAAGTGGCTCAAACACGCTACCAAGTTCGAGACGCTGCGTTTTCACTCAAAGATCATACTCCAATGCGCCTTGTAAACAGCGATAATGATGTACTCGAAGATACCAGTTTGGTTGGCAATGCTAGCTTCTCGGATGACCAAGATTACACATCGCCTCAAGCACCAGATTCAGGACGCATCCTGACGGAGTTTGGTTTAGCGGTCGATATTGTGAATCAGAGTGACAACAACGAATACGGCGTGGTTCGCTTATCTAAAGTAAGCCAACACAACGTCGCTCCTACTGCGAACTTCGAGCTGAATGTGACTGGTCTGAATGTTTCTGTAAACAACTTCAGCTCAGACCAAGACGGTGAGATCACCCATTACCTGTGGGACTTTGGGAACGGCACAACAAGTACCGAAGTGGCACCAACTTGGTCTTATGAACAGGCCGGTGAATACACGTTGAACTTGACTGTTGTCGACGACAAAGGCGCTACCGATTCATTTAGATCTGTAGTGAGTGTTGAATCTCCAAACGCCCTTCCAGAAGCGAGCGCGAAGTACATTCACTTGGGCCGCTGGGTAACCATGTGGTCTACAAGTTCAGACAGCGATGGTCGTATTGTTGATACCGAGTGGACACTTCCAAATGGAAAGGTCAAACGTGGTCGCACATTCACGTCAATCTTCCCTTCATACGGAAAGCACGAGGTGACACTGAAGATAATCGATGACCAAGGTGGGATTACCACTAAGACAATTTTGGTCGACCTGTAAATCATCGCTGGCTCTGTCATGCGTATTTACAACACAAGCTTAAGTACTGTTGTCACAGGATATAAGCCACGACAGCAGTTTTAAGAAAACGTTATTATTTAAGCCGTAAGCAAAGGCCCTACCGATTTGGTAGGGCTTTTTATTGGTCGCAGTTCGAGATACTAGGGTTTTAATCACAGTAACAAATTTACTGAACCACCATTCGATGAGCCATTACACAGGCTGCTTTTGAATACGCGATTTACGAGCACTGAATGCGAACAGCAAGATAACAGCTAACACGAATGGTAATACGTAGATATTGAGGTTCTGCCACCCTGCTGTCGACTCTAGCCAGCCAGAGAGCATGGCGGTAATCGTCACACAGCCAAAGACAATAAATTCATTAAACGCTTGTGCCTTAGCTTTATTCTGCGATTGGTAGGACTGACTAAACAAACCTGTTGCCGCGATAAACATGAAGTTCCAACCGACACCAAGCACAACTAGAGCCGCTCTGAAGTGCCAAATAGATTCGCCATGAATGTTAATCGCGATACAGACAACGAACAGCACCCCACCCGCTAAGATCATCATTCTTGAGCCAAACTTCTCGATAAGTGAACCAGTAAAGAATGCAGGAACAAACATCCCCAATACGTGCCACTCAATGACGCCCGCTGCTTTGGTAAAGTCAAAGCCACAACCAATCATTGCCAATGGCGTTGCTGTCATCAGGATATTCATCACCGCATAAGCGACCATGGCAGCAAACACTGCGCCAATAAAGTTAGGCGCTTTTACTATCACACTGAGAGGATCGGATTTAGGTGCCTGACTATTAAAAGAGACTTTTGGAAACTGAATTGTTTGTAAGATGAGTAACGCAAGAATGTTCAATCCAATCAAAGAAGCAAAAGCACCAATGTACAAGCCATCTTGCGACCACTGTTGCGACATAATCGCCAAATTTGGCCCTAATACCGCGGCTAAAACGCCACCAGCCATCGAGATAGAGATCGCTCGATGACGTGCATTTTCATCACACACCTCGATTGCAGCAAAACGATAAAGCGTGCCAAAACCTATGCCTATCCCAAGTAAGAACGTAGCGAAACAAAACAGATAGAAATTTTGCTGAGACAGTGCGTAGGTGGCAAGACTAGCTCCTGTAATGCCAACCACATTACCAATGCTAAATCCTCTCTTTCTCCCTAACTTGCCTGAAATTAAAGATGCAGGAATAGTGGCTGCCATTAGACCCAAAAACTGCAGTGCAACCGGCAAGGTGATCATGCTGACACTGGGTGCAATCTGCTTACCGATCAAACCAATCACAGAGATCAGTAATATGTTACCCGTCATCAACAAGGCCTGACACAGTGAGAGCAGCCAAACATTTCTATTCATCTTCGTTCCTAAATATGAGCACAGTTGGTCAATAGACCAAAAATTCAACAAAGTCGCAACACTTTGTTACTCATAGCAACTCTACAAAGCGACCAATAGACCAATATAAAGTGCTACCACCACATGACTTTGATTAGCGTTACTTAAGACGCTAGAGTTGAAATTATCATTACTTAAGATAATAATAATTTTCTGTTATTTATAGGCTTTAGTATTTGAAGGTGAGTATGATTAATCCACTTTGGCTCAATACGTTTAAGACTCTGGTTGAAGTTGGCCATTTCACCCAAACGGCAGAAAAGTTGTATATGACACAACCTGGAGTCAGCCAACACATCAAGAAGCTTGAACAAGCTTGTAATTGTGACCTGCTATCTCGAGAAAACAAGAGCTTCGAACTGACCGAACAGGGTCGGATTATGTATCGCTATGCGATCAAACTAGAGAAAGACCAAGAAGATCTTTTTGAGTCTCTGAGTTTTGATAACCCTTATGCTGGGCAATGTCACTTGTCTTGCTCTGGCTCACTCTCTTTGCGTCTGTATCCCAAGCTTCTTGAACTTCAACAGCAACACCAAGAGCTCAGCATTAACTTAGAAGCCGCTCCAAACAAAAAGATATTGAATGACCTAAGCGAAGGCACTACCGATATCGGCATTGTTAGGCATTCCCCGAACGACAGCTACTACCAAAGCCAAGTCATCGGCAAAGAAGCACTGTGTCTTATTGTTCACCACAGCCTTGCTGATTTAGAGATAACGCCGCAAGTATTGAATGACATTGGCCTGATTGCCCACCCAGATTCTGCACACTATCTGTCTTTGTATTTCGACCTTTGCGGAGATAAAGACTTAGCGAACATCAACGTTAATGAGATACCAAGATCTGGCTACATCAATCAGCTTCACCAGATCTTGCTACCCGTATCAAAAGGATTAGGTTTTACCGTGTTACCGGCTGGCGCGGTTGAACACTTCCCAGATAGAGACAAGCTACACGTTGTGCCGCCAAAGGTAGAAGTTGAGGAAACGTTGTATCTGGTTCAAAAACGAAACCGAAAACTGCCGCACCGATACGATACGGTTGTTGAGCTAATCAAACAGAACGTGAGTCGTTAGTTCGGTATAGATAGATTTAAAGCCTTTAGCTAGCGCGTTATTTCGCTGTAAGAGCTAAAGGCTTTAATGTTGAAGTGATATTTATAAAAGACAACTACTCAGAAGCGCCAAGCCCCTCTTTGGCTCGTTCAAAGTCATAATTATCTAACGCACTTTGAACATCTTTAAGAACAACAGAATGTGGATACTGTGCCAGTAACTCAGTCACATATTGAGTTGCATCGTTATCATACGCATCCAGCAGTGATAGCAACTGAGCATGCTGTTCTGACGTGATGCTCGGTGAGTCAGAGGTATCAGCAAGACTCACATCGGCTACTTCAGAACTTGTCGTATTAGATCCTTTGGCACCAGGCACATCAAAGCTGAACTCAACTGCTTTAATCAGTTCAATTAACCCAAGCTCACCTTGTTTAAGATCCTCTTCATCACACGCCTTGTTATGCGCTTTGCTTTCTAAATCACTGAGTAACTCTGCCAATCGCAACCCACCAATCGAAGCTGCCATGCTTTTTAAGGTATGTAGATTACGCTCTAACGTCTCCCATTCGCCTTGTACTAAGCTATCAAAAGCATCCGACATCATGTCTGGTGATCCTTTGCAGAACCTATCAAGCATTTTGGCTTGCAGTTTCACATCATGATAAGTCAGTTGCTCAAACCTCGACTGAGAGAAAACAGGCGGTTTTATGTGAGTATCAGAGTGTAATTCCGCACTCTCATCAGAATCACCTGTCTGTATCGCATCTGAATGCGTTCTACCTTCAACTAATACCTCAGGAACAATGTATCGAGTAATCAGAGACATCGCTTTATCAATAACAATAGGCTTGTCTAAGAAGTCCGTGACACCCGCTTCCCTCGCTCGTTGTTTCGCATCAGCAAAAACATTGGCTGACATTGCAATAATCGGTACATCTATATCGAATTCACGAATCAAACGGGTAGCTTCAAAGCCGTCCATAATCGGCATTTGAAGATCCATGAAGATTATTTCGTAGTCGTTGTTTTTAGCTAACTCCAGCGCTTCCTTTCCGTTTTCAGCAAGATCGGCATTTAATTTAGAGCGACTGAAAAATGCTAAGGCTAGATCTTGGTTCAGCTCATTGTCTTCAACCAATAACACTCTTTGGCCTTTGAACTCTATCTGGTAATCCAGTTGCAACTCTTGAGCTTTGAAGTCGGCTAACGCATCCGAGCTTGAGCGTGGCAATGTCAGTACAAAGGAGAACTCACTGCCTTGCCCGTAAACACTCTCTACCGTAATTTGACTGCCCATCGCATGAACTAATTTCTGGCTAATGTTGAGCCCAAGCCCTGTACCGCCAAACCGACGTGTCGTTGTGGTATCCGCTTGGCTAAAGGCTTCAAACAGCTTGTGACGGTTCTTATCCGAAATGCCTATCCCGGTATCCATCACACTCACTCTCATGGTTAGGCTGCTGTCGTTCGAGTCAACATGCTCCACCGTTAATGCTACGCTGCCTTGTTCCGTAAACTTAATCGCGTTGCCCACAAGGTTGAGTATGACTTGGAACAACCTCAAGGGATCGCCTTGCAGTGGCGTGTCTAACTCTGGGTCGATGACCATCGACAAATTGAGTTGTTTCTCAGCTGCTTTCGACTCCATTAGTTCAATCACATCTTTAAAGGTCGTTACGGGATCAAACGGGACGTTATCAATAACAAGTTGTCCAGCTTCTATCTTTGAGAAATCAAGGATGTCATTGATGATACCGAGTAACGAATGGCCAGAACGGTGCACTTTCTCAATGTAATTTCGAGCGACAGGATTAGATATTTCGCCAATCGCCAGATAAGACAAGCCAATAATGGCGTTCATTGGGGTTCTTATCTCATGGCTCATATTGGCTAAGAATTCCGATTTAGCTTGGCTCGCCAAATCGGCTCTCTGTTTCTCTTCTTCCAATTGTTCGTTAAGGCGCTTCATTTCTGAAATATCGAATGCCCAAAATAGTGTGGCGACTTCACCATCAATCTCAAAAAGATAGTAACTGACCAAAGCAACAAATCGGGTTCCATCAGACTTTCTGAGTACTAACTCCCTATTTTCAACTTTACCGTTAAGGTCGAGCTCTTCATGCACGCCATCATGAACGCTCAGCGAGTCATGGATAGCGGCAACGTCGATAGAAGACAACGCCTGATCTTCCACGCCAAACAAACGTTTTGCCGTATCGTTCGCGTAACGAACCTCTTCTTCAAATACCACACTAGCTGCAATTGGAGAGCTATTTAGCATGTTGTAGAGTTGGTTCTGCGCCTTTTCCAGAGCTTCGGTCGCTTCCTTAGCAATACTGATCTGCTTCGCTAATTTACGATTCCAGAAAATAATAAGAAGAAGGATCACCAGAGAAAAAACCGAAATAGTGTAAACCAATTGATAATCAACTCTTTCTATCGCTTTGGGCGCCGCCCACTTTGCTGAGATCTTCTGGTGTTCTTCAGCCGAGATACTGCCTATCGCTTTGTTCACAATAGACAACAGCAAAGGTTCAGATTTGATGACATGCAGAGTTGGCGACAGGAAGAAGTCTAACCGGCCGATGATACCAACCCCTCGATGACCAAATGAATCAATGAGGTAATTGAGGACATCAACAGTGTCGACCATGCCGTCTAAGGTTTTATCATCCAATCGGTTGAGCCCATCGGCCGTGGATTCTACCTCTACCCACTCAACGTTCGGGTACTTATCTAAAATCGCGTTAGTATTTGCCGCATTCTTCAATATACCGATTTTCCAACCATCAGCTTCTTCAAGTACCAAGCTACTAACGTCTCTTCTCGATGCAATGGCCAAACGACTTGAAAACAAGCTTTTAGCTGCTTTGACGTTATCTCCTAACGAACGATTCTCTTGAGCTGCTGAGACCAGTTCCACTTCATGATGATCAACCAAGCTTCGGGTCTCAGACCAATTCGCCACGTCAACATGCTGAATACTTAGCCCTGTTTTTTGTTCAATCAGCGTTAGATAATCATCAATCATCCCGATGTATTCACCGGTATTGGATACCGCTTCATAAGGTAACGAATTCGGATCGATACCTATACGTACATCCGGATTATCTTTAATCCACGCCCTCTCTTTTTGGCTTAGATTTAGGATCTCTCCAGTCAAGTTACTCGCTTGATAAACATCCGCAATATAGCGTTTCGCCGCATCTCCGAATGAACTAAATTGTTCGACAGATGGAAAATAAACATGGTTCCGCTCTAACGAATTAACATCAAAGTAGAAAGTCATCGAACCAGAGTTGATACTCCCTCCCTTGGTCCTATAATTCGCCACCTTGGTGACTGATGAAAAGTGAGAGGTATTTTTCTTCTCTCCATATTGATCAACTAGGTTGCCTATGTACCAAGATTTGATCGGGCGACTATTGTTATCCGCTTGTGCGGTGATCACCTGAAAAGAACTGTCCGTGTCGAAAATTTCAAACACTTCCGTCAACTCTTCAAAGCGGTCGTTGACGATAAAATACGCAGATATTTGCGCGATAATATTCGCTTTTTTAAGGACTAGGCTTAAATCACTCTGAACCTGCATCTCGATAATTTGGTTTAAGCCGTCATCCTCCTGTTTAAGCCTTTTAATTGCGGCATTGAAGCTATCTCTGATTTCTTCACTCTTAAAGTCCACATAGATCGGATACTCAACTTTATACTCGTCATGTAGCGTTAGCTCTGCCATTTCAATAAAACGAGTGTTGGTGATAAACCACTCTAGCACTCTTCGTTCAACCATTAGCAGGTCAACATTTTGAGCCCTCAACTGCGAGAATGCTGATTCAAGATCTTCGTAATCTTCAATACGATCAATGTCTAACTTACTCTTCAGAACTTCAACAGAGTTTTTAATTGTGGATGTTTCGTCGAACAATAACGCCCCTAATGATAGGTCTTTTTGGGATTGAAGTTGGAGTTTGCGGCGAGTTAGTGAAACAGGAACAAACTCAACATTAAGAACGTTATCACTTAAAAAGTGCGCATTAGGATCATCAAACTGAACACCAGAAACAAAGGCTATAGAATTATTGTTATTGATGGCTTTTTTAGCGGCGCTAGGTGGAAGTGTGACAACGTCACCTAGCTTATATCCCATGTCATTCAGTGCACGCTGAAGAATGTCGTGCTGTAGCCCGACTGCGGTGCTGTCTGGGTAAATATACGGAGGGTTACCAAAGCCAAACACGCCTTTTAGCGGCACTCTATAGGGGGAACTGTCTAGCCACTTCGATAAAATCTGGTTCTTGTTATCAACGTCGAAGGTTTCAATCTGTTTGTTGATTAGCGTCAGCAGTTCTGGTTCATCGGTTCGAATCACCATTGATGCTTCAAACCTTTTCCAATGCTCCAGAACATAATTTACCGCTAAATCATGAACGCCAATCTTTTTCGCAAGATCCATAGTGGTGATAGGTTCACCGACCATGCCTTCAACATCCCCGGCCCCTAACGCACGTACTGCATCAATAACGTTATCAAAATCCACTCGCTCAATAGAACTCAATTTGACACCGGCTCGCTCAAAATCGATATTTTCATTAACCATCGCAATACGGCGTTTATTATTTTGATCTAGGTTTCCATCGAGTTTGTTGTCGATGGGAACAATCACTGCGACCTGATAAGGAATATAGGGAGCACTCGCAAGAAAACGGCCACCTTCACTTGAGTCGAACTGTTGGAATGGAAATACATCGCCTCGCCCGTCGACTAACGCGGCTTTAGCCTCGACACGCGAGTTAACTGTGACAAACCGAACATGAACACCAAAACGCTGTTCAAGATCTAATGTCCAATCTTTGATGATCCCAGAAACCTGCCCATCATCATCGATGAATGAGTAAGGATAATGGTTGGCCAAGACAACAAAAGTTACCGTTGGTTGGTTTCCCAACCACTGATTTAACTCAGTATCTGTTACCTCAGCAGCATTCGTAGATCGCATTAGCAGCGACCACACCACAAGTGTAATGACCAGAAAAACAACCAAACGATTTAGCGACAACATCAAGCCATCACTCATCTCTAAATTTCTCTTTAATTGCTAGAATCTCAGGTAACTTCAGAAAAAACACATCAACGATAGTTGGATCAAAATGTTTGCCTTTCTGTTCTTCAAACAAGTTCAGCGCCTCATCAATACTCCAAGCTTTTTTATAAGGGCGCTCTGCGGTCAGGGCATCAAACACATCAGCAACAGCCGCAATTCTTCCAACCAATGGGATACCTTCACCAGCTATCTGGTTTGGATAACCACTGCCATCCCATTTTTCGTGATGATATTGCGCCACCTGAATAGCCATACGCATCAGTTTGGAATCACTCTGCCTACCAAGTATATCAACACCATATTCGACATGCTTTTGCATAATTGTCCACTCGTCGGCGTCCAATTTACCCGGCTTGAGTAATACGCTATCAGGAATACCGATCTTGCCAATATCATGCATTGGTGCTGCATCACGCAACGTCTCGGCATCTTCGTCAGTCATTCCCAAGGCTTTAGCTAGCACTTCACAGTAGTGACTCATACGCTTAACGTGCATGCCTGTTTCATTGTCTTTAAATTCAGCAGCTCTACCCAGTATGTTCAGTGTTTCTAGCTTACCGAGATTGATCTCTTGAGTTTTCTCTTTTACCTGACTAAACAACGCGCGTTGTTGGTCATAAAGTGCGATATGCGTTTTCACACGCTGGAGTGCAATTGCAGGGGTTATCGGCTTGGTTAGGTAATCGACAGCCCCCAAGGAGAGCCCTTTTACTTCGGCTTCTGGACCAATTGTGGCGGTCACGAAAATGATAGGAATGTGAGCCGTATTCGGCTGAGCTTTAAGTTGGCGGCACACCTCGTAACCATCGATGTCAGGCATCATGATATCAAGGAGGATAAGGTCTGGCTGCGGCACCATCTTCGCAATTTTGATACCAATTGTGCCGTTAATCGCTACTTTCACTTGATAAGTATCTTTGAGTATTGCCGTTAACACATCCAAGTTACTTGGGGTGTCATCCACGACTAACACTATAGGTTTCCGACTCATTGATACCTCGTATACAAATCAAACAGTTATAACCCTAGTGTAGAACGGTTTCCAGAGGTTAAGTAGAAAAAAAAACAATTGATTTTCAAAAATGAAGAGTAGATCTGTGAGTGACTTCAAACTGGCGTTATTAGAAGTACGACCAGTCAATATTACGTCAGTTAAGTTATTATTATACAAGGGGAATTACCTTTGCATTGCAACATTTCACTAACAACACAGATACTATCCGAAAACAAAAAGAGCTCCTCATATGGGAGCTCTTTTCGTTCAACGGCTAGAAAGCAAAACAACCGAGTTATTCAGTAATCTAACGACCAGAATAATACATACAGATTCGAACACCATCGAACTCACGAATCTCAAATGGGATCTCGTAGATAGACTCCATCACTGATTTTTCAACCACTTCCGAAACCTTACCCGACTTAACCACTTTGCCTTTCTTCATCGCAACAATGTTATCTGAGTAACAAGAAGCGAAGTTGATGTCATGAATCACGATAACGACCGCTTTATTGAACTCATGCGCTAAACGACGCAACGTCTGCATAATTTCGACCGAGTGTTTAATATCAAGATTGTTCAGAGGCTCATCTAAGAACACATAATCCGTATCTTGTGCCACAACCATCGCGATAAACGCCATTTGACGCTGACCGCCACTCAACTCATCAAGGTATTTGTTTTGGATGTCAGTAATGCCAAGGTGTTCTAGTGCTGTATCGACGATCTTATGATCTTCGTCTTTCAAGCGACCTTGAGAGTGTGGGAAACGACCAAAACAGACCAATTCACGAATCGTAAATCGCATGTTGATGTTATTTGATTGTCTTAACACGGCAAGGTGCTTCGCTAGCTCTTTGGTATCCCACTCAGCCAGTAACTTATCGCCAATGACCACTTCACCCGCGTCGCTGTCTGTTAAGCGGCTCGCCATTGAAAGCAGTGTACTTTTACCCGCACCATTTGGGCCAATGATAGAAGTCACTTCGCCTTTCGGGAACATAGCACTGGCATCATCAACCACGAGTGACTTGCCATACTTCTTACTTAAACCTGTTAATTTAATCACTACTTACTACCTTTACTGAATTCTGGTGCGTAACAACAAGAACATAAAATACAAACCGCCGACCAAGTTAATAATCACACTCACAGTGGTTTCAAACGCCATCACTTTTTCGATAAACCATTGGCCAGAAACCAATAGCACGATCGCTAGTAAGCTGCTTGCGATGATAAGCACACGATGCTGATAAGATCGGAATATCTGGCGAGCTAAGCTTACGGTGATCAAGCCAAAGAACAGCACAGGGCCAACCAGAGCCGTAGACACCGCGACCATCACTGACACAATCACCAAGGTAATCTGAGTCAATCGCTTGGTGTTCACACCCAGGCTTGTCGCGTTATCAACACCAAGCCAAAGTACATCAAGCTTAGGCGCCAACAACCAAAGGCCAAGCAAGCTCAAACCCAAAGGAATAAGGCTGAGGTAAACCAACTCGCCTTTCACGTTATTGAAACTTGCGAACATCACATTCTGCAGCACCGCAAATTCATTGGGGTCAATCAACATCGCCAAGAAGTTAGACAAACTCGAGAATACGCTGCCACATACGATGCCTATCAACAGCAGTGTGAATACGTTGTTTCGCTTGCTCTTAAAGTAGAAATGGAACAGAGCAAACGAGAACAAGATCATCACAGTCACAGACATCGAAAAGTTTGCGATCGAGTCAATCACCCAGAAGCTAGCACTGCCAAACACAAACAGAAGTACCGTTTGTACCAGCATATACAAGCTGTCAAAGCCCAAGATGGAGGGGGTTAGAATTCGGTTATTAGTAATGGTTTGGAAAACCAATGACGACGCCGAGATCGCTACCGCCGCCAACACAATCGACAGCAATTTTGGTAGGCGCAGAGACAAGAAGAACTCGTAGTTATCCCACGTCAGCCCCTGCCCGATGAATAGCGCTGTCATACCCAAAGACGCGATAGCCAGAATCGCAATTTTTACTGAATCACGCATTCGACTTGTCTCTCATGATTAGGTAAATAAAAATCATGCCACCAAAGATGCTGATTACCATCGAGATTGGAATCTCATAAGGGAAGATGACGATTCGAGCTAGCAGGTCACAAGCCAACACTAAGATCACCCCCCAGTAGGCAGTCCAAGGCAGAATCTTCTTCATGTTATCGCCCATTATCAGCGACACGATATTCGGCACGATAAGGCCAAGGAATGGGATAACACCAACGATCATCACCACAGAGGAGGCACTGATAGCCACTAACGCAACACCAATGAAGACGATCTTCTGATAATTCAAACCGATGTTTTTCGCGAAGCTCTCACCGATGCTCGCCGCACTGAACTGGCTCGCGAAATAGTAAGCCAATACACAAGCAGGCACCGCGAGATAAAGGATTTCATAGCTGCCCTGCAACACGCTCGCAAAGTTCGCCATAGTCCATGCCGACATGGTTTGTACTAAGTCGTACTTATAAGCAATAAAGGTTGTTAGAGACGAAACAACGTTGCCATACATAATGCCAATCAAAGGCACCAATACCGCGTTCTTAAACTTGAGGTGTTGTAGGAAGCGAACCAATAGCATGGTGCCAAACACTGCAAACGCGAAGATAAAGCCTAAGTAGCTCCATTGCGCAGCATTGCCTAGCACTAGAATGCCGACAATGTAACCCAACATCGCACAGTCAATGGTGCCCATCGTCGAAGGCGCGGCAAACTTGTTCTGTACGATTTGCTGCATGATCAAGCCAGAAACACTCAATCCTGCTCCGGCAAGCACGATCGCGAGTAGTCGAGGAATCCGACTAACAATATAAATAGAATTGGCGTGTTGGTTGCCATTGAAGAAGTCACTAAAACTGATTTCAGCGACTCCAATCATCAATGACGCAACGCATAACACAACAAGAAATACAGCAGCTGCAATGGGTTTCAACATAGGAATAATACTAAAGATAGGTCTCGGGTAGCCCGTATAAAAAAGTGAAAAAGGGCTTATAAGAACACTCTTATAAGCCCGAAAATCTGATGGTTAGTAACTATTGAATCGTACGTTCAATGTCACTAAGCATTCTATGAATCGCTGTCACACCGCCACCAGCCAAATACCAAGCACTTGAATCAAGGTAAACGATATTGCCGTGCTGCGCTGCAGGTGTTGCCGCAACCAGTGGGTTATCAAACAGTTGTTGTGCGCGTCCTTCTGATTTACCAATCGCTTTTTCGCGGTCAAGCACGTAAAGCACTTCAGGTTTTGCATCAGCTATGTATTCAAAAGAGATTAGGTTGCCGTGTGTTCCTTTAATCGGAGCCACGGTTGCACTCTTTGATTCCACGAAACCAAAGTCATCAAAGATGATTGAGAAACGGCTGCCTTTGTTGAACATCGCAATGTTGTTACCGTTGTTCATTAGCATCATTGCTGAAGTTTCGTCAGACGCTACTTTGTCGTTTACCGCTGTGATAGAAGCTTGAGTCTCTTTAATGATCGCTTCGACTTCAGCTTGCTTACCAAAGATGTCGCCTAGCACACGCCAGTTTTGCTGAGCATCAGCCCAGTACTTGTCGCCTTCAATAGAAAACATGACAGTAGGAGCAATTTGTGCCAGTTTGTCGTAAACCTTAAGCATGCGGTTTTCCGCGATGATGATGTCAGGCTTCAACATGTAGATAGCTTCAAAATCAGGTTCGCTTAAAGAGCCTGTATTTACCGTCGTATCTTTGTACGAAGCTAGGTAATCAGGCAGCAAGCTATGAGGCGCGCCAACTGGCTGTACACCAATTTTATCGAGCACGTCTAAGCTACCGTGGCCTAGAACCACCACTCGCTGTGGTACTTCAGTAAACTGCGCTGTGCCTTTCACATGCTCAATGGTGACGGTTTCCGCATGCGCGGTCATCATGAATGATGATGCTAGAACGATGGCAAGCCCGCTCAATAACTGGCGAACTGAATTGATTGTTTTCTTCATGTTTCTTCCTTTGCCATTGATACAAACCACCACTCATGACAATGAAAGTCACATTACTCATAGACGAGCATGGGGCGTACACAACTGCTAAATAACGATAATTTAAAGTCTGTCATTGGATTGACAACAAACTTGTAACGCAAGTGAGAACTATTATCAATTATATTTGCACTAAATTGGCGATACAACAACTTTATTATTCAGAAACGTAAAAGTGAGTATTCATATTTTGCGTAGTCAGGAGAGGTATTAGGAATCAGAAATATCAAAAAGACGCGAAGAGGAAAATACTCATCAACCTGAAGAAAAAAACAGATGGGGAAAGCACCCAAAAACCCTGTAATTACAACGCTGAACCCCAAAATCATGAATTGTAATTTACAATGTAAAGATCATATACAACAGAGACTTAATCATCACCAAATTAGCTGATCAATTAAACCCACTAATGACAACGAATACGAACAGCTGAAAAGCCAAGACTCAGTCAGATATCATGGTCAAATCCCTGACCTTCGCTCATTTAACCTTCAGTAACCGATGGTAAATCACCCAAAAATATTTTTGAATTTAATTGAAAATAGGGTTGTAATTTTGAAAACTAGGCGTATAGTTCGCCACCTGGCTCTAATCTATAGAGCTGTTAATGCTAAAGTAAGTCCAAGTTCCACATAGACAGTTCTCGATTCCCTCGTTACACCATCTCTGCGTCAGCTTTCACCCAGATAGTCATTCAATAGCTTTTAAATTCGATCCTACTACCGATCTATCGTCATTTGCTCTTTTGTCAGCGAAGTCAGAATAGATCGAGCACTTAAATACAAATGTAATAAACACAAGGCACAGTTATGTCACGCAGAACAACACGACAAACCCATTGGTACCAACTATCACGCGAAAAAACAGTCAATAAACTAAAAGGTAATAAATGCTCAAGATTAAAATAGATTTACACAAAGAAGAGATTTCATGGGTCACCGAGATTCGACAGCTCAATAGCGATATACTCCACCGCCACATATTGCCCAAGCTACAACATCACAGCTATCTCATCGACTTTGAATTTAATGAACGAGAAAGCATCGGAACTATCGTTTCAGGCAACGGAAACACCCTAGGACATTTCACACTCCTATAGCATTTCCCAAAGGCTACAAAAGAAACACCATCTAATCCCAAAGATGTAAAAGATGTCACCCTCAATTCGCTCTAGCAGAACAAAATAGAGTAGAAGTAAAACAGATCTGAAACCTAGCCCTTTTTGCATTTCACACGCGGCTAACGCTAGCTAGGTTATCGTACTTCTATTGAAACCAACTTATATCAAACTCTAAATCACCATTGAGTCATTATCAGTGCATTCATGGACTAATAAGTTAACGGCATCGACCTTAACTTCTGATCAAGAGTATATAAGTGTTCTGCAGCTTGCATGTGTTGAGGGTAATCACTGAACTTCTCACGATTCTCCTCATTCATCTTACATGTCTCATCCACCAGCATTAACTTCCAATACAGCTTCGTTGTATGCAACATCGCCAGTAACGGTTTGAACACCTCTTTCTCATAAGCTTGAATCAACTCTTCAATCAACTCGTCACGTTCGTCTTCGCTTGCGATTGAACCCTCGGTTGCCGACAACACTTTTTGATACTTCAGGTTTTGTTGCAGCTTATCCATGACCGTTTGGTTTTCTTCCGCTAAGTCAACAAGCTTCGACTTAATGATGTTTACCCAATTCGCTTGGCTCAGTACTGTGTCATCAACGCTGGTAAAATCTTCTCGTATTTGTCGTTCAACATCTTTTTGAGCTTTCTTTAAAACCGCACGCACCTTTTGGAAAGGCAGCTGATACTCCTTACTTAGCTCGATAATCAGTTTATGAAAACCACCATTTGGAAGGTGTAAGTTTTCTTTAAACGTCGCCATTGCAGCTTCTTGCTGTTCGGTAAGGTGAGTCATTCTGTTTCCTATTCTTTATCACTTATGGTGCTGAGCCCGCGATCATACCATTATTACCCTCGTTTTTTCGGTAACTTGATCAGTTACACCTCGCTATGCCGTTAAATTCTCTCAGCCCTTTCTCTTTTGGCTAGTTATTAACCCACTTGGCATAAAATGGTAAATCTCTATCGGCGAAAGTTCGTACATTACGCGCTCAGGGGATATCGCCAGACAGTAGTCGTTACTTACATATGAAAGACAAGCGCGAGAAATGAGAAAACAGATGACCTATTCAGAATACAAAGAATCCGATTTGCATAAGTGCGTGAGCATTGGTTCAGAAGCAATGGTATCCATTGCCAAGTTTGCCTTTAAAGCCACTACCCTTTTATTTCGATTTTTCCGCTGGCTTGTCGTATCGGCTTATACCTACGTGATGAAGTAATTCTATATGGGAGTCGTTGTTTTCATTACGACTTATCTAAATACCCCAAAGCGCGCCCTATTAGGTCGCGCTTTTTTTGTGCCCAGTTTTATACCTAGCTTGATGCCAAAAGTCCGAGTGCATTTTATATCGTCAGTGGCGCTAAATGGTAAAACTGACCATCGAATAAAAACCATACTACACCTGTTCCAACGAAACAGACTTCTAACTTATACAGGTACTAAAATGAAAAAGATTGCACTTAAAATTGTAGGACTAACGGTTTTGGCTTCTGCGCTAACTGGTTGTATCGGTAGTAACGCCGTAACAGGGAAAGTGATGAAATTTAACGTTGAAGTTGTCGATAACCGCTATGCCCGTGCAGGTGTAAACTTCTTATTAGCGCCTGTATACGGTATTACTACCGCAGCAGACTATGTGGTATTCAACTCACTTGAATTCTGGACAGGTAAAAACCCTATCAGCGGTTCACCACACGTATTTGATACAAAAACAGACACGCACTTCAAAGTGAACGATGAGCTGGACCCAAGCCTGAAAGAAGCCCCTGTCGGCCCAATTTCTAACAATCGCACCATTGAAACGGGTGAGATGATTAAGATCGACGAAAACACGATTCAAATGGACATCGTCTATACATCTGGTGAAACAGAGACTCTAACGGGCATCAAAGACGGTCAAAACGTTACCTATTACATGGATGGTCAGCTTGTATCGCAAACAACTATCGCTGAATTAGAGAAGATTCAAGGCACTGAAGCTTAAGGTTCATCGCCCACACAGAGTTCAAACTTAAAGAGACTTTTGAGCTCATAAAATAGAACAAGCCCGGCGATTGCCGGGCTTGTTTGTATGTGCTCTATTATTTGTAAATGCTCTATTGGGACTGAGACTGTGCAAGTCGAATGCTCACCAAACTCGCCACCATGATAGCTAAGTAAAAGCTGCCGATAATGGATTCCATAAACACAAAGAATTGAGCAATAGGCAGAGCTGGTGATATGTCGCCGTAACCAACCGTAGTCAAGGTGATAAAGCTAAAGTACATCGCATTAAACAAGTTCGTCAGCCAGACTTGCTCTTCTAACCCGTTAAAGGCATTAGGAAAGATCTCTAAAATTAACAAGTAGATGGTCGACCAAGCAAACCCTAGCAACAAGTAAATACAGATGGAGCCGATGATGTGATTGGGTGTCACCGTTTTGGCTTTCATCACCTGCTTCAACGCCGAGTAAATGTGTGAAAACAAGAACACAGCCAACGCCGATAGCGTCACTATCGACAGGTTATAGCCTTCCAAAAATGAAAACACGCCAGACACGAGCGCCGTAATCAATAACAGCCCATACCAAGAGCGATACAAGGCTCGCTCTTTATGAATACCGGCAATTGAACTCGCCAACGTAATAATGATAAGAAATAGGATTGTTTTCTGGCCTTGCGGATAAAACTGCTGCATCACCGCGCAACCAAGAAACAACACCAACAGTGCATAGAATAAGAAGTAGAAGTTGTCGTCTTTAGAGACTGGCTTCATCTATTTTCCCTCGACCTCTGCAGGTTTTTTCTCAGTTTCTTGTTGGTTTTTCTCTTCAAGTCCAAGCCACGCCATCATCAGCTCATAGCTTAAACTCAGTATCACAGCACCGACAAACAGACCGACGATGCCTGACATCGCCATTCCGCCCAGTGCACCCAATAGAATTACCAACATTGGAATGTGAGAGCCACGGCTCAGCAATACTGGCTTTAAGATAGCGTCACTGCCGCTCACCAAAATACACCACACTAAGAACAAGCTCGCCGCCAGTGTCGATTCAACGCTGAACATGTAGATGATCGCCGGTAATAGAGCGAGAATCGGTGGAAGTTGGATTATCGCAATGAGCAGCACAGCTAGCGCCCAAAACGCAGCTGCTGGAACGCCTGCAATCACCAAACCGATTGCCGACATCATGGATTGAATCACAGCCACACCAATCACACCTTGCACAACGCTTCGCACGGTCGATTTAGAGAGCTCTACCAACTCTTCACCTTTACCGCCCGTTAAACGCGCCACTAAGTGAGTCACGCCGGTTTTGCATTTATCGGCATTACTCATGAATGCACCCGCAATGATGGTAGAGATGATGAACTGAATAAAGCCGACACCTAACGAGCCAAGAACAGAAGCCGCTTTCGTCGCAAACTGTTTAAGTTCATCCGCATACTTTATGAAAGTGCCTTCAATATTGTTGAAGGCGGCAACCAAGGTTGAATAAACCTTCTCACCTATGAATGGAATATCTTGTAAGGACTCTTTCGGTTTAGGCAATGACAATGTGCCATCTTGAAGCCCTGTCATCAGGTCAGTCGCGCTGGTGTAGATACCAGAAGAAAGCGCCGCCAAAGGAATAAATAGAAGAATCACACCAATAAAGCTCAGCAATGCACTGGCTTTACCTTTCGACATCCCGGTTTTATTTGAAATTGCGACCGCCACTGGATACAACGCAGTCGCAATGATCGCACCCCATATCACCAGAAGAATGAATGGGCGCAAAATCGAAAAACACCAATACACGAGCATGGCAATCGCTGCGATCTTGATGGCAGCGTCTATCGCCTGTTTTGAAAAATCATCGGTTAACTTCATGAGACGTCCTTGTTAGACAAAATTAAGGCTGATTTTGTAGAAACTTCCAATTCCGTGTTTCTAGGAATAGAGAAGCCAAAATCATATATATGCCAATTAACACTAATTGGAATATGCGTATAAGAGTGTTGCTATCGATGTCACCGGAGCTCATCAACGTGCTACCAACCAGTACGAGCAACGTACTAAATGCAGTGGCGAAAATAGGTGCTTTTTCGGGAACCGTGTAGATCTTGGTAGCCATAAGAATGGCAATAAGTCCTATAAACAAAGAATAGAAGACAATGTTGGGTACTATAGAAAGAATTGAAAAAGCAGCAATCGCCAGCAATCCCCCGATACCGTTACTTATCACCAGAAAAGCGCTCAACTTTATCGACTTCTCTGACGTAATCATCAACGATAACAACGCAATGAACATCATTGTCAGTAAAGCTTCAGATATTTGAAAAATAAAGAAAAAACACACCACAGGATAGGAGATAATCATCGCCCTAAAGGCCGCATACCAACGCTGTTTCTTTTCGAGTGGCGCAGCAGCGAAGCCTGAGAACGCCGATTTTGGCTCAGGGAAAAATACATGCACTAACGCAAAAAGCATGACTGAAACCACACCAGAGGTCGCTAAGCCAGAGGCCAGCATTACTGACACGCCGGGGTTATCAATCGCCATGAATGGCAACATCAAAACCGCAATCAACAGTATGGTGGCAAACAGGTTCCATTTTGGGTCGACAAACAAGTAGTAACCCCACAGCATCATTAACCCCACTAAAATCAGCAATGGGATTGGATAATGGGTAATTCCTCGCGACAGTAATAAACCTAACCCCATTGTCACCACAACGGCCAAGAGCAATTCGTAGACCGTTTCTTTATGGAGATTTGGTTTATCAATTAAGAACTTAGCTGTGAACACTGGCGCCACAAACGCAAGCGGCCAGTTTATCCACGCCGCCAAGAAAACAGCCAACGTGACCTAGGCTGTTCTCTCGATAATAAGCTTCAATCCAAATATCTTCGGTTGAAACAAAGGTCATGATTGCTTGCCCTGCTGATGCATAGAAACCTTCAGACAGGCTAAAGTTAGAGACACCACCTTGTGTCGGTGCAGTAATCACGGTGCGTTCTAGATTCAATTGAGCTTGTTCAAGTGCCAGCAACGCCGCTTTCACTTGGCTATTTTCTTAGCCTTCTTTACCCATTTGTTTCTTAGCACGGTCAAGGTCAGCTTCTGCATTCACAACCGCCGCACTAGAGGTCGCTAATGCTGCTCGCGCTTTATCTGCATCTGATTTAGAAACGACACCTTTATCGGCCATCTCTAAAACACGCTTAGCTTGCAGTTTGGTGTTTTGTCTTTCAACAATAGCTGAAGTGAGTTTCGCTTGTGCTGAAGCAATGCTCGCGGTTTGAGCGCCGACATTTTGGCCTGCAATCTCTAAATTTTGCTCGGCTTGTTGTACGGCTATTTGGTAATCAGACTCATCTAAAATGGCTAGCTTATCGCCTTGATTAACCAGTTGGTTAGGTTGAACAAGAATATCGAGCACTTTACCCGACACCTCAGGTTTGATTGGAACGATATAACCTTTGACACGAGCATTATCAGTAATAGGGATGATGCGGTCTGAAATGATACTGAAGATCAACATGAACGCTACGAACAACAATAAGTAGTTGGTGACCTTTCTTACTTTGTCTTTTCCATTTTCTTGCTGGCCAACTTCTTCCTTGGCTTCTTGCGCATTCCCGTTGACTTCTGACATGGGACTCCCTTCTAGATAACTAACATCAACAAAATTAATACTTTAAAAATAAGCCCGGTGATGGAAAACTCAAGTAAATAGGGTTAGATTTAGTAAACAAAACGTTGCAAATGATATGCACGTCTAATAGTGCGACAATATATACAGGATTGTATTCCAATGAGCTCTAGTCACTACCAAGTCCCGGTAATTCAAACGAACTACGCCAAAATTCTGGTTCAGGTTTTTTCTGACTATGGTCTCGACCTCCACCTTTTGCTCAAAGATTCTGGTTTACCGCCCGATCTCATTGAATCAGAAAGCGACTTTGTGCCATCAGAATCGATTAAACGTTTGATTTATCTGACATCCGCCCAACTTGGCGTATCTCGGTTCACCGATATTCTTGGACTCGCATTTCGACGTCGAATCATCCCAAATGTCTTGCATCAATTTACCGAATTCGAAACCATTGGCGATGCACTAAAACAGATCAATTCAATCTTTGCCTATGATTCACCAGGCAGCAAAGTCGAGTTTACCCAAGAACACGGTCAGAACTGGTTTTGCCGGACAGCCCCGGAAGACAACTCCCCTATGTTTCAATGGGGCGAAGCTTTCGCTGTTATTTATATCATCGAGTTAATAACCATTTTATCGCAATCACCATGGTTACCGACTAAAGTTCGCTTGCAAGGGCATGACATCGATGTCGTCAAAACACTGGTATCAAGTAACTGCCAACTGTTTGTTGATCATTCGTCGACTGCTGTGCAGATTCCTGATGAGATCTTACAACTCCCAATCCGTCTTACGTCTAAAGACCTCAGTACAAAACCGACACTTATTGAGTGGCATACTAGCTTTACCGATAGTATTTATGAGCTTCTAAAACCGTACATGAAAGAACAAGACCTCTCTCTTGAAGAGGCGGCAGAGCTGCTCAACTTTTCAGTGCGAACGTTCCAACGCAAACTCAAGAATGAAAACACCACTTATCGAAAGATCAAAGAGAACCTGATGTTTTCTGTAGCTTGCGAGCTGATGGAAGAAGGCCACACGCTGACCTACATTTCTAGCCAACTCGGTTACACCAACATCTCTCATTTTTCTCGTGCATTTAAGCGAGTGTCTGGCCTTACGCCGAAGATTTACCAACGCTCAATCTCGGCTTAGGCTTCGCTCGATTGATTAACCAAGCACGGCCTACATCTAACCAAGGGCAATTGGAGTAGCACAGCCTGGGCTAGAGCTACACACTCTATTTCGCCCGTTACCTTTAGCGCGGTAAAGTGCCTTATCTGCACTACGATAGGTCGCTTCAGCTTGCGCCTGTATTTCAGACACACCACTGCTCACGGTCAGGTTCAATGTTGTCCCTTTGGTAATCACTTCTTTCAGTCGATACATCGCCTCAAACGCTTCTGCCAAATTGGTTTCAGGCATCAAGATAGCGAACTCTTCTCCGCCTACTCGCGCGACGATATCAGTGTCTCGGCTGTTGTTTCTCAACAGTTCAGCGACCTCTTTCAGCGCTGAATCACCTTGGTCATGACCGTGATTATCATTGATAGCCTTGAAGTGATCTAAATCGATCAACGCCAAACAGGAATGTGTGTAACCATAACGCTCTGCCAGGTTAGAATAATGTTTTAAGTCGTTATCAAAGCGGCGTCGATTCCAGCACCCTGTCAGTGAATCCGTTTCCACCAGCATTCTTAATCGACGCTCCAATATCTTGCGTCGGCTAATATCCGTAAAGGTCACCACGTACTTGTTATTGTGCGGCAGAATTTCAGTTAGCTTTTCCACCACAACGTTTACGGTAAACTGCTCACCAAGTCGACTGACGCCACTCAACTCACCTTTCCATCTCTGGTTTTCCTTCAGTGAGCGAGTAATGGTCGTGATTAGGCTGCTGTTATTCATAAAACAGAGATCAGAAATCGGACGAGATTCGACTTGGTCAAAGGCATAACCTGAAACCCGAGAGAATTGTTGATTCACTTGTATGACCCTCAATTGACTATCGAGGACAATAAAACCTGCGACACCATCAATGATCGCTTCCGACAAGTTATTCTTGCTTTGAGCCATTTCATGTCGATAAAGGCGTGCGGTAATAAGAGTGCTAAGTAAAAACAACGCACACACCGAAAAAAACATGGCTGGCGTAGAAGCAATACTCAGCAACCACAAGCTAAATGCCATATTGAGGACAAGTGCAGACACCACGTATAGCGGCATTTTTCGGTCATAACTTAACTTGTTCATAGTTTGCTCTGGTGATGGGCGAATGACTATGATGGCTAAGTTTTAATTAAGATATTTACCATTTTACGACACATACAAATTCAAATTACATATCGAACAATAAGTGCATAGGGTTACACTAACTATTAAGCGGAAGAGATTGAAAAGATTCGAGACCGCCACTTTGAATGCCAACCAGTGCCGGGTTACCTAGGCGCCTACTAACCGAATATCTCCGTCAAAATAACGAATAAACAAACGGTTAGTAGCCAAACTCGTGTTTACTGACTTGGTAGATTACTGAACGGCTAAGTCCGCTCTGCGTACCCAGAATGCTCGTATATGATCATAAATCAGATTAAACACAAACGCGTAAATGGTAATAAAAATGGTCACGCCGATATCCATTAAAAATGCCTGCCAAATCCCCACATCAAGTAAGTAAGCCATAACTGGGATCGTCGCCACCAGCAAGCCTGCCTCAAATAGCACGACATGAAAAACACGTAATTTGAGCGAACGCTTTGATTTTTCACCCGTGAAATAACGATCAAAAATACGGTTAAAACAGTAGTTCCAAATCATCGCGATAGTCGCAACAACTATCATGGTTCCTGATAAGGCATTCACATCGTGATCAGTAAATATCGCTAAACCTATAATTGACAGTGTGACGGCCAATACTTCAAACAACACCGAGTGGAAAACTCTCTCTAACGTACTCATACATTCCTATAGCAATTTATAACATGGTGGACTTACCGAAATTATGTCACCGAAAACAATAAGAGAAAGTTAACAGCCATCACGTTTAGTGATAGCTTAAGTATAAGTACCCCATTTTGTATTGAGCGAGAGATAACATGTACAGTTTTGAGCAACTAAAAGTCTTCGTCACGGTGTGTGAAAGTGGCTCTTTCTCTGCCGCCGCTCGCAAACTGAAACGAGCTCAGTCTGGGGTAAGCCAATCGATAGCCAACCTCGAAATTGCCATTGACCAAGAGCTGTTTAACCGAGAGAAAAACATCCCCGTTTTAACCAGCAAAGGTAAAGCGTTATTGCCTGTGGCTAAGTCCATTCTTGACCAGCAAAAGTACTTCGATCAAAAAGTAGAATCGCTGACCCAAGAAGATGAGCACGAACTGATCATTGCGGTTGATGAAAGCATCATAGATAAGAACTTCATTAAGATAATCAGCTCACTCGCCGATCAATTTCCAATCACACACTTCGATATCATTACCACCTCAACCTTTGATGTTGAAGACCTAGTAAGACGAGGAAAAGCACAGATTGGCATCATCTACGCGGATGGCGAACTGAAGGTCGATATGGATTTCTTTTTGCTGGGCCAAGCGCGTTTCCTAACTGTTAGCTCTGCCACTCACGAACTGAGTCGCATGTCCGTTGTACAAGACTCAGACCTAAAGCGCTATCGCCAATGTGTGCATCGCAGCTCAAAACAACGCGAACTGTGGTTCACCTACGGTATTAGCTCGATGCTTTGGTACGCCAACAACCACAAGACCATTGTTGATCTCGTTGAACAGAACGTGGGTTGGGCTAATGTGCCCGAGATGATGGTGATGGAAGGCATTCAAAAAGGCGACCTTGTGGCGTTGCCTGTTTCGCACGAGCATGGTGGTTGGATTACTCCAGTGGGATGTTTGGTGTCTCGCAGCCACATCAATGGCCCAGTTCTCACCAGCCTTATTGAGCAGCTTAAGGGGCACTCACTGCAGTACAATCAATGGCAAGCCAACTAGCCTCCCCTGTTTACAAATCATCTCTATTTTCAAAACATCGTCAATTCAGAGATTCAATATCGGCATGGAACACACCACCGCTACCCCATTTTCACTTTTATTGCTGATAAAGATCTTTATCGTTTAGACAAAACACCCTAGTTGATGTCCCAAAGTGACATAACTACTATGCGGTCCCAACGGGTTTGTCTTTTCAAACGAATATCGACAGACCCAAATCGCTCTTTAACACCACTGACCCAACTTCAAATCTCCCAGATAAGCGCTCAGCCTTGCTGTTGCTTATGTCGGTTTCAAATAGATCACTTTTTGAATTTAATTCGCCCCAGTTTATGAGTGCTCTTCGAGTGCTTTTTTATATCTAAATGAACCTTTTGGAAAATTTGTCGTGAACGTTTTAAGAAACATTTGCCCTGAGAGAATGGGTAAAGAGCGTAACAAACGAGAGTATGATTTACGCGTACTTAATTGTGTCAGTGAAAGTGAATATGAATCGCGTCTGGCGGTTTGGAACAGCCTAGCGTTAACTGCTACTCCGTCTGCGTCGGAAACAAAAGGCTTCATCGATGAGTCTTTCAACAAGCTTCAACAAGACCTGAAAGAAGCTAGCCGTGAGTTGTCGATTAACTACACAGACTTTATTGCGATGGCGCATGAAGAGATCAACTACATTAAGGTGTTTGTTGCTGATAAAACCTCGCAATACGGTTGGTATGCTGCCATCGCTCTGATGATTATCGGCACGGTTGCTCTTTGTATTCAGTAAGATAGGCACGTATTTTATTGGCTACTACTGCGAGTGCTTTAATGCGCTCTAACTAGAAAACAAATGACTCATTTCATTTGTTTTCTAGCTTCTCTACACTCACTCTCCCATTAGAGATAGCAAATCCTGCGTCGCTTGTTTTGGGCTTTCAGCGTGACATATCGCTGACACCAAGGCCAATCCATGAATACCTGTCTGAACCAACTGCGGAATGTTCGACTCGTTGATTCCACCGATACCCACAATTGGCAACTTCGTTGTTTCCAAAGCCATTTGAATGCCTTCATAACCCCAGTGTTTCTTTAGATTCGTCTTGGTCGGTGTGTCAAAAAGCGCACTGAGCCCAATGTAATCAATCGGTAAACTATCGGCTTCTTGTAGCTGTTGTTCAGTTTCAATTGATAACCCAAGAATCTTGTCTGAACCAATCAACTGACGTGCTAACTCTGCAGGCATATCCGATTGACCCAGATGCAAACCATCGGCGTCGACAGCCAATGCAACGTCCACTCGGTCATTGATGATCAGCGGAACACCGGAGCCAGCCAGAATCGACTTAACCGCTTGTGCTCGTTCAATGAAGGCTCTTACGTCCCCATGTTTTTCTCTTACTTGAACCATAGTAACGCCACCCGCGACCGCTTGTTCAACCACGAACTTAAGCGTTTCTAAATCTTGTTGGTCATCCGTTACTAAGTAGAGCTTATAAGGGTTCATTTCGTACCTTTGGAGTCGATGTCTAAAATTGGCGTTGCACCATTTTACCGACAAATCACATCATGTGCATGGAAGTTAATACTAAATTAGCTCAATGACACACGCACCATCAGATACACAACTCGTTGAAAGCGTGCCGAAAAATCTGAATTTTTTAACTAAAGCGTTACTTATTACACAAAGAATTCACTTCAAGCATGCCCAGAACGCTGTTTTATGAAATACTCCACCGTGAAGGAATCAGGTAAATATAGGGATAGTTATGCGCCACCTTTCTATAGCGCTCAAGATCAAGCTGGGTTATGCCATCTGCTTGCTCTTTTTCGTCATTTCAGGCCTTGTGAGTTACAAAGGTATTCAAACCTTGTCGAACGGCTTTAGCCAGTACAGTGAACTCAGCCACAAGGCGACATTGTCAGGCAACATTCAAGTGCACTTTCTTCAGATGCGTTTAGCTTCTGAACGTTACTTAGAGTCATTGGATGATCAATACGAAGCGAATTATCAATCGAGCAAACTTGCGATTGATGAACTGCTGAACAACTTAATCCAAACCACCACCAATACTGATAGCTTGTCGAGCCTGAAATTAGTGCAAGACAGCGTCGCAGCGTTTGATGCGGCTTATGGTTCAATGAAACAGAGCCAACTGCTCATTGACCAGTTAGTGAACGTGGAAATGGTCACACGAGAAACCAACGCACTGAAAGCGGCTCAGAGCTTGTTGTATGAGTCATACAATAACAACGATCCAAACGCGAGCTTGTACGCAGGCATGTTGATGGAGAACTTCCTCGCCGCCAAGATCACTGTGCTGAGTTACTCAAACAACAACGACCTCAAAACCTATGAAGCTGGTAAAGACATTTTTGAATATGCTCTGCCAGGTATCGAAGGCGATATTGAATCTCTTAAATCATCTCCTTATCAAAGTGAACTGATTGAAGATTTCTCTAACCAACGTGAAGCCTATGCGAAAGGCTTTGAGCAAGTTCATCAACAGATGATTGAGAACACTCAAAGAACCGCGACCCTCGCCTCTATTGGCGACAGCTTAGCGATTTCGGTAGCTGATGCTCAGAGCATTCTAGAACAACAGAAACAAGCATTAACACCAGAACTGCAAGCCAGCGAAAAGCGCTCGATTCAAATCATCATATTGCTGACGGGTGTGGCTTTAGTTATTGGCATGACGAGCGCCGTGTTGGTGACTCGCTCTATTACTAAAGGCATCGCACAAGTTAAACAGATCACCAACGAGCTTTCTCAGGGCAACCTGAATGTGGAAGTGAACATTGAGAGCAAAAATGAGATTGGCGAACTGCTGACTAATATGGAGATCACCATTGAGTCTCTGCGCGATATTGTTGGCCAAGTGAACCGTTCTAGCGTGCGTATTGGTGAGATGTCGGAGTCACTCAATCAAGTGACCAATAACAGCTCGACCAACGCAACACAATTGAACAGTGAAATGATCAATATCTCTTCTGCCGTTGATCAATTAGCTTCCAGCACATCAGAAATTGCGGCAAGTGCTAACCACGCGTCTCAAGTTGCCAACCAAGCCACCGAGAATGTGGCGATGGGACTGAAAGAAGTAGATAAGACACTGCATGAAATTGGTAGCGCCGATGAAAGCATGCAGGTAAGCAGCCAAAAAGTGACCGACCTACATAAAGAGTCGATGAACATTGGTGCCATTCTTGAAGTAATCAAAGGCGTTTCTGAGCAGACCAACCTGTTGGCATTGAATGCGGCTATTGAAGCTGCGCGCGCAGGTGAACAAGGTCGCGGATTTGCAGTAGTAGCCGATGAAGTAAGAACGCTCGCTAAACGTACCCAAGACTCTGCTAGCCAGATTGATGAGCTCATCACCTCACTACAACGTGGCGCTAAAGATGCGTTAGAGTCTATCAAAGAGAGCCACAGCACGGTTTCAGACGCTTCAACGCAGGCGCAGCAAGCTTCTCAGAACTTACATGTGATTAATCAACACATCCAAGATCTGAACCAAGCCAACAGCCAAATCGCGGTGTCGGTTGATGAGCAGGATCGTCTTACCAAATCACTGGGTGAAAACGCGCAAGGTGCAAACACTATTGCTCAAAGCAACCAAGAGTCGGTAAGCAGCATTTCAGGTGCAGCGAGCGACTTAACCGAGGTTGCTCATCACCTAGAGAGCCAAGTTAACCGATTTAGAACCTAGCCAGCCAGTCTATACACAGCTGACACAGTTCCAAACCAGTAATAAAAAGCCCCCTACACATAAGTGTCGGGGGCTTTTTTAAGTTAATCTAACTCTAACTTGTGGCTTAGAGTTAGATTAGCCCTACTGAATCTTCAAGCGTTGAATCAGAGTCTCTTCGTCTAACTGATACAACTCATCAAGCAAGTTAATTTGCAAGCTACCTGGGCCGCGAGAGTTTTCAGCCGCGATTTCACCAACCACACCTAATACCGCTGCTGCCGCCAAACCACTGTCATCACCAACAGCCGCGAAAGCACCCGTCAATGCAGTTAAAGTACACCCCATACCCGTCACATACGGCATCATTGGATGACCATTGTTTAACGTCACAACACTGTCTTTGGTGACAACGTAATCCGTCTCACCAGAAATCACCACATTTGCGCCATATTCAGCCACTAAGCATTGCGCAGCGCCTAATGCAGCATCACTGCTATCCAACGCATCAACGCCTTTGCTCTGCGCTTGTTCGCCCGCTAACGCGATAATCTCAGACGCGTTACCACGAATGATCAACTTATCGGCTAAGCGTGCAATTTCACGAGAAGTCTCGGTACGCAACGTACTTGCCCCACAACCCACAGGGTCAAGAACCACAACCTTGTTGTTCGCGTTCGCTTGCTCAACAGCAAAACACATTCTTGGCGTCCAAACACTGTCGAGCGTGCCGATGTTAATCACCAAAGCACCAGAGAAAGACATCATCTCTGCCAGTTCTTGTTGCGAGTGCGCCATAATAGGCGAAGCGCCAATCGCCAATAACGCGTTGGCCGTGTTGTTCATCACTACATAGTTAGTGATGTTCACAACCAGTGGTTTTTGCTCTCGTACTGCGCGTAGCGATTGAATAATTTGTTCAGTAAGCATGGGTAAATCCTTATTCGTGAAAGTCGCTTTTAAGCCGCTGTTGAATCATCAAGAGCATTCAGCCCTTGCTGCCAAAAAGCCACTTCCATACGCGTTGCCGTTTTGAAGATATGAACGATGTTCTGACCGCGCTCGCTGTTGATATCAATTTCAGCAAGCAGCTGATTGAAGTATTCTGCGCCCGTTGCCACGCCAGATTGGAACTCTTCTCCGCCGTAAAGCTGAAGCCAGCTCGCGTATGGGTTGCCTTCTAAAACAGTATCGCTGCTTTCTAATAACGCTTTACCGATCACAGCGTAACCAATGGAACACGGAGCCAGTGCCGCATATAAGTCGACAAGATCACCCGTCATGCCTGCATCCAGAACGTAGCGCGTGTAAGCAACTGTACCGAAATCTTCCGGCTCATTTTCTAGGTCAGATTCGGTTAAACCCCACTGACCACAGTAAGTCACGTGGTGAGAGATTTCAGAATCTAGCAGAGCATGAACACTTGGCAGTGCACGACGCATATCAGCCAGTGTTTTTGCCTTGTAAATCGCCAACGCATAAGCACGGGCATACTGTTTCAAGAATAGAAAGTCCTGCTTCAAATAGTGCAGAAAACACGGCTGAGCAAGAGTGCTATTCGCCAGCGTTTTAACAAAATCATGCTCGGTGTAGTCTTGCCAATCTTGCTGACAGGCTTGGATTAAGTCTTGGTATTTCATGAGATTCCTTAGTCAAAAGTCGGTACGTAGTCAGCGGCTTTGGGTAGTGATTTGATAATGCCTTTGTCGAACATGAACTGTGCGTAATCGTCGTAACGTTTTAGATCAACCGCTGAAGGGCGAAGTGCAAAACGAGTCAGTGTGTCATTCCATGCGCGTTGGTTAAGCTCGTTATTCAACGTATCTGGTGAATACGCAACAAACTCGCTCCATGACTCTTGTGGGTGGTTCACGATGTAAGTTGTTGCTTGCTCCAATGCTTTGTTGAACGCTTTGATCGCTTCATCATCGTGCTGCTTTGCGTTCGCAACAAAGATAAGCTCATCGTAAGCTGGCACACCGTGCTCTTCTGGGAAGAACGCTTTTGCTTTAAAGCCTTCAAGGGCTAACTGGTTGGTTTCGAAGTTACGTAAGCCACCCCAGATTGCATCTACCTTGCCCGATGCCAATGAAGATGAAAGTGCCCAACCAACATTGATGGTTTGCACGTCTGTAAACGCAACATTTTCTTGCGCTAGCATGGTGCCAATAGTCGCTTCTTCGTTTCCTGCGATCGCAATACCGATCTTCTTGCCTTTCAGATCCGCTAGTGAATCGTTCTTGCCGTTATCCAGAACCATTAGTGTGTTTAGTGGCGTCGCGATAAGGGTTGATGCACGAACTAAAGGAAGACCCGCTGCCACATCCATGGTTAAACTTGGTTGGTAAGTTACCGCTAAATCGACCTTACCTGCTGCGACAAGTTTCGCTGGCGTGCTTGGGTCTGCTGGTTCTTGGATTTCAACCTCTAAGCCTTGGTCAGCGAAGTAGCCACGCTCTTGAGCAATCACAATTGGGCCGTGGTTCGGGTTCACAAACCAATCCAACATCAATGTCAGTTTCTTTTGTTCAGAATCCGCCAATGCATGACCTGAAACTAGCGAAGCAAGCAGTGCCACTGCACCTACCAATTTGGTATTTTTCATAGTTAACCTTTCCTTTTGAATATTATTCTTATATTGAGCGAAGCCATCATTGGTTTTCCCAAGGGATAGCTTTTTTGAGTAACTTGTCTGTGATGAAGTAGAGCGAGATAGATAGCACCGCCAAGATGAACAAGGCAGCAAACATCTCATCAATGATCATGCGCGCGTTGGCCTGTAGCATTAGGTAACCCAGCCCTTCGCTCGAACCAACCCACTCCCCGACGACGGCACCAATTGGGGCAATCACCACAGCCACACGAATGCCAGACGCTAAGGTTGGCAGTGCAGCAGGAAGTTGGATATGGCGAAGCAATTGCCATTTCGATGCACCCATCGTCTTGGCAAGATCGAGATAGCCTGTCGGTGTATTACGTAGGCCGTCGTAGCAACATGTGGTAACAGGGAAGAAGATAATGATCGCCGCCATCACCACTTTTGACGCGATGCCATAGCCAAGCCACAACATCAATACTGGCGCAATCGCAAACACAGGGATCGCTTGGCTAGCGATTAAGATAGGTAATAGCCAACGCTTTAGCGGATCAAACATCAGCATCTGCAGGGCGAAAAACAGCCCCATCGACAAACCGAGTAACAAGCCAAGTAGGATCTCTTGCGCAGTCACCCATGTGTGTTTGAGTAACACATCGTAACGTTCAATCAGCTTTAAAAAGACTTCTGCTGGCGTGGGCAGAATGAAGCTCGGCATCTCGAAGATAACGACCACCATTTGCCATAAACCGAGAATCACGGCGCTGCTGATAAGCAAACGCATAACGGGATTCATCTGACGAGGACGTTCAGTGCTCGCCTGTATGTCGGTTGAATGAGCCACAGCTTCGCTTCGCGTTAGATCATTCATAATCACGCTCCAACTGATCTAAGATCGCTTGTTGTAACTCAGCACATTCACCATCTAACACTCTTGGTGTGGCCGTGTTGGGCACAGATAAAGACTGAGCGTTCGCAGGTGTGCCTTGCAACACATACAAATTATCCGCCAAGCGCACTGCTTCTTGTGGATCATGGGTGATCAACACAACGGTTTTACCTTTTAGCAGTTCACACGCTAAGCTCTGTAGTTTGTGTCTTGTTACCGCATCCAGCGCAGAGAACGGTTCATCCATCAGCACCACTGGCTTGTCTTGCATTAAGGTTCGAGCCAAAGCAACACGCTGGCGCATACCACCAGACAATTGATCCGGCATCGCATTCGCATAATCAGCCAAACCAACCGCAGCTAACAACTCGAGTGCTTGATTGGTTTGCACTGCTTTATCAGAAGCTGGATTTTGAAAGCGATGACTCAGGCAAACATTGTCGATGACCGATAGCCATGGCAATAACAAATCCTGCTGCGCCATGTAAGCGATGCGATCCGTTAATGGCAATTCATCAGAGGTTACCAATGTGCCCTGCCACTCCACCTTGTCGTCCAGCAAGCCTGCCAGATAACGCAATACCGTAGTTTTTCCGCAGCCACTTCGACCTAGCAATACCGTCCACTTACCTGCGTTTAAGCTAAGCGACAATCCCGATAAGGTTGCGTGCTCACTGTCGTTATAACGTAAAGAGGCATTGCTGAGCTGAACACCCACCGTATTAACGGACATTCCCGTGCCCAGCGAAGAAGTGATTTACGGGCCCATGACCTTGGCCGACTTGCAACTCATCAGCATGACCAATCGCGCGCGAAATGTATTGTTTGCCTAGCTCAACAGCCTCTGACAGCGTGTTGCCTTGCGCTAAGAAAGAAGCAATAGCAGATGAAAGCGTACAACCCGTACCGTGGGTGTTTTTGGTAGGAAAACGCTTCGCACTAATCAAAGCAGACGTGGTTGGCAGAATCAGTAAGTCGTTACTGTTCTCATCCTTCTCTAAATGACCGCCTTTGAGAAGAACGGCTTTAGCACCTAGTGCACGCAGGTCTTCAATCATATCCTGCATTTCGGCTTCGCTTTCAGGCACAGCTTTGCCCGTTAGTGCTGCGCCTTCCGGCAAGTTAGGCGTAATGATGTCTGCCAACGGAATCAGTTCTTGCTTTAGCGTCGTAATAGCAGAGTTTTCTAAGAGAAGGTCACCACTTGTCGCGACCATTACAGGGTCAATCACTAAGTGTTTAGGTTGGTATTGTTTGATTTTGTCCGCGACGACTTTGATGATTTGCGAATCGGCCAACATGCCGACTTTCACAGCCACGATATTCAGATCAGTGAAAACCGCATCTAACTGGCTAGCGACATGGTCGAGTGGAATAGGAAAAATGGCGGAAACGCCTTGCGTGTTCTGGGAAGTGATCGCGGTAATTACCGAACAAGCAAAACTACCTGTAGCAGACATGGCTTTAATATCAGCTTGAATACCGGCACCTCCGCCGCTGTCTGAGCCAGCGATCGTCAATACAATCGGAGTGTTCGTGCGAATCGAACCATCAGCAGAGTACTGTGAAACTGAGGTTTTTGGCGTTAAATCTTTTGAAATAGAACTGTGTGTCATTGTCGCTCCTACTATCTTACAAGACGTAGGAGAACGAACACCGATCGAAGGAGAAGTCGCATTGGGTTCATGAAAAGTCTTCATGAGTGCAGACATAGATCGAGTGCTTATAGTTCCCTACGCCAGTGTTAACTGAATCAGGTTCAACGGGTCTCGATTAACGATCTCAGCAAACACCAAATAAGGTATATGCCCCCCGACTATTGATAGCGATAGTAACAGCACTCTCACAACTGAGATACTGATTTTATTCAATTATAAGAATTACGCATGAATAAACTTCAATTAGGCTCAACAAAACAAATACTTATAACGTTCCTTTAGATGGCTTCGACTGTATCAACAAGCACAGCACAATCAGAAACATACCTAGCCAACCTATAAAAGGAATCAGCTCACCGACAACACAGACGGCAAGCACCGCTGCGACTACTGGTTCGAACAAGGTCAGCAGATTGGCACTGCTCGCAGTCACGTGGCGTAAACCAAAACTGAACGCGACATAGCCCAAGCATTGTGGGATTAACGTCAGATAACTAATGACTAATACGTTAGTCTGCGAGGAAAACAGGTTCTCACCCGTAAACCAGAGCGTTGGCAGCAACAACATCGCGCCGAGGCCAAAAATACTGCCCATCGCCGCTTGTGACTTAATCCCTTTATCGATCAGTGCTTTTGTCGCCCAAGAATAAATGGCGTAACACAACCCCGCGACCAAACCTAAAGCAATACCTAACAGCTTGAGATCATCACCGGATTCATTCGTCGATGAAGATTCTGAAAACACCAACAACCCAATACCCACCACACCAATCGCAAAGCTAGTGAGCCAACGTTTGTTGATATTATTCTTTTTGCTAATCAGACACTCTAACAGTGCCGAAAAGAAAGGTGCGGTCGCAATCGAAACCACGGTTCCAATCGCCACACCTGATAATTTCATTGAAGAATAGAAAGCTAAAGGATAGACCGCCAAAGCCAAAGCACTCACTGCCAACAGCTTCTTGTTCTGCAAAAGCTTGTCGAAAGCGAATAGGATTTTTCGATACGCCAAGCCCGCTTGCATTAAGCCACCGACGCCCATAGAAAAAGCACCAATTGCTAATGGGCTTAGATCAGGAGCAAAACTTGCGACGGTGCCTGTCGTGCCCCATAAAATGGAAGCAAACAAGATGGCTAAAGTGCCCGTTTGGAATTCGTTAACGCGATTGATGGCAAGATTCATTTCTATTACCCAATTTTCAGTTCTGAAATAGATAATAGTGAAGATTGATGAAAATTAGTTTGCCGAAAGGACGCTATTGTTGTTTCTAAAGACTCTCTTTCATTGAGCCTAGAAACGCCCTTGGGGACATGCCAAAGTGCTGAGAGAAACGACGACTGAAAGCAGATACATCACTATAGCCCACATTTTCAGCAATCAATTGAACCGGTAAATCGGTGTGGGTTAACAAGGCTTGAGCTTTCTCCATACGATATCGAGTGATGTATTTAAGCGCACTGATACCCAGACATTCTTTGAAGCGTTTTTTAAATTGAGTGGGACTCAAACAGGCCGTTTCTGCAAGTTGCGAAATGGATAATGGCTGGGTGTAGTTATCCGCAATCAACCTCTGTACCGCACGGATTCTTGGGTCGATGTTCTTGCTCACTTGTTGTTGCTCTAACAGCAGCGAAAACACATCCACGATTGATGACTCAATACCACTATCGACCTGATATTCCAGCTGCTTCTCAACAAACAACAAGAAGCTCATCAAAGGTGGCGTTATCGTGAAAACCGAGAGCTCATGCTCCAACAAGTGCTGCGGCAACTCCGCCATATCCGCGACAATAAACCGCGCTGCTTCATCCGCCTTAAACGCATGCGCGGTGGTTACTGGAATCACCACACATTCGCCCACGGCCACTTTGCCGACATACCCCACCATCTCGATATTGATACTGCCTTGGATCGGCAATACCAATTGATGATGGTCATCATGAGCATGAGTATTAAATTGCTTAGTGTAAGATCGAATGCTTAAGCTAGATTTCATGAGCAACGCCGGAGTACATTTCGCTAGGTTAAAGTAAGAGATACAACGTTACATTATCACTTCCCTAGAGTCACACTCAATGATCATCAAATTCATGCTAACTAGGTGACATGATCAAAAACGGCCTCCAAATAAGAGGCCGTATTTATTCGAATGCTAAATCACGTCAAAGATTTAAAACGATACTTGGTTATCCTGACCAACCACTACCTGAACACTATTTTGAACATCATAGATTTCAAAACCATCAGCAACCGGATCAGCATTGTCTTCATCACTGTCGTACTGCGCAGTACAGGTATAACCCAATGAGTAAGTACCTGGATCAATGAAGCCCAGAGAGAACTCATAGTTAGTCTGTGCTTCATTCATTGCTACTGACGCTGAAGTGATCGGTTTCACTTCATCACTGCCGCCAATCGGAGCCATGTTAGCTTTAGCGATGTCACCTTCATACAAATAAACCGATTGGACGAAGGTATTGTAATTTGTAGGGTTACAAGCTCCAAAAGTTGTTGTCGCTACAGTACCTTCAATGTTTCCTGTCTCAACCGTATTAATAAGGCTTACAGACGTTCTTTGAATGGTGTAATCAGGGAATGTCGAACTGTTCTTTAGGCCACGTCGAAGATCGAACTCGACAACAAAATCGTTACTTTGTTGATTCACATTAAATGAGTTATTAAAGTAAAGTACGCCAGCATTATCTTCTTTACCCACGCCTTGCGGGCACGCGCCTTCACCTTTCACCGTTAACTCACGATTCGTATCATCATTTTCTACCACGTAAGATGGATCTGTTGGGTGATCGCCATCATTCGCAAACACACACAACTTATAGCTGCCTACCGGAATGACCTCATTTTCAATCAAAGGAAGCGCCTCGCTGCCTTGGTAATCCAATAAATTCACACTTAATGGAATAGGGTCCTCACCATCTGGCAATGGATCGCCATTTTCATCAACGTAGTCGCCGTTTTCGTCCGTTTTATACACATCATATATCAGTGGCGAACCTCCCCCTTGAGGAAGTAAAGCGACCTTGCTGAATGTCACGGTGACGTCTTTAACATCATCAATGGGCGCATCACTCACGCTCAAAGTAATGGGTGTCGTACTGCTTGATGATCCTGAGTCTCCGCCACAACCAACAAGCCCTGCCAACACAAGGCTCGCTAAAGCCGTTTCCTTTAAATATTTCATAACTCATTTCCTATAAAATCACTGCTCAATAAAGGGCTTATTCGAGTGCCCTCTTATTCTTTCTCTTGTTGTGACCCATAAATAAACAGCGCTATTGTTTGATGTTTATATCCCTACTATTCAGGGCATTCCTCATCCAAAAAACACTGTTCATCAAGGTGCACATATCAAGTCGCACATAGGTTAATTAAGTCTAGTAAGTAAATTGTCAGTAGCAACACATATTTGGCAAAGGTGCTGTCAATTGTGTTGAAATAGTCGTTGAGTAGAAAATGGGAGGCAGGGATTGAAAGCAACTTGATCAAAGTGAATAATCGCCACCAAGATCAAAAAAGGCCGTTAAGACAGCCTCTTGCTGAACTTAAACGACCTTTTCATTGAATTTTGATTAAGCTAAGACGATATCAGCTCATTCAAACTCACTTATTTTTGAAGTTGCTCTTTAGCGGCTTCAACCTTAGAAAAATCTAGGCCAAGCTCTTCAACTGCTTCTTTGATTAGCGCAGGGTTTTGCATTACCTGACCCATCAGCATTTGAAGCTTATCTTGTGGTAAACCAAGTTGGCTGATTGTCGCCATTGCTGCAAGAGGGTTCTCGGTCAACGTCTTGAATATCTCGCTGATCTGCTCGTCGCTAATATTGTTCTCTTTCAACATTGCTAAAATCGGGTTCATTTTTTTGCCTTTGAAACACTAAATTAAGTAGGAGCACAGCATACCATCTAGCTGTGCTCGATTGTACTAACAAGTGACGCTTTGGTTTAACGCGAACCGCACTTTTCCCAAACGCAAAGAATGCTTGGGCTTAACGAGATTCCAGTGGGTAAGAGCGGTAGCTCCACATCCCATACGTTCTAAGAGCGTCACGGTAGATACCTAACAGTTCACCATCACTCGCCTTCTTAAGATCTGCGAGTGGCTTGTCTGGGTAAGAAACCGTATCAAAAGTAATGCCCTGAGGGCCGGTTTGCCAGCTAGCGATTTCAAACAGAGTTTGACCACGACGAACATGGCTTGCCGAGCTAATAATGGTCGCGTGCTTAATATCATGGCGAGCAAGTGCGTAGCTACTGAATAAGGCATTGCCTACCGTGCTGGTCGCGTAATTCTCTTCGATGATGCGATCTTTGCTTACCCCTTTCTCGATAAGCCAATCCGCCATTAACTTACCTTCAGTCTTGTGGTTCTTGGGCACGCCACCCGTTAACACGATCATCGCATCTGAGTTCGCCTTAGCCATCGCCAATGTTGTCTCAAGACGCTCAATCAAAATTTGATGCATAGAGCCGTCTGGATTAAGCGCATAGCCCAAAGTGACAATCGCGCCATGATGATCAAGCAAGCCTTTATCCGCAGACTCTTTCAACGGTGTTTCTAACACGCGGTCGACCGTAGCAAAAATGCGTTTGATGTCTTCTGCTTTACCTTTGTTCAGGCTTTCCAGTTTCTCCATGTGCTTATTGGATTCACTTTCATTGCCTTCAAATCGCTGCCAAACCGCAAGGTAAGCATGAAGATCAACATCGTCTGGTGCAACCGTCAGCGCTTGCTCAAACAGCTCAATAGCGCGCTCTGCATTCTTGTTGTAGATCTGAGCGTTCGCTGCCGAGATAAGCAAATCAGTACGGTAAGGTTCTAGTTGGTAAGCTTCTAACAATCGGTTAGTCACAATTTCCATGTTGCTTGGCATTTTAGCCGTAAAGCCCGCGTGAGAAATTCTTGCCGGAGACTTAAACGCCTGCAACGCATCAAGAAGTAATTGGTCGACAACTTGTCGCTTAGTCACCAACTGCGCGTAATCCGCAGAAGCCTGTACTGCGCCGTCGTTAGCAGCAAAAGAATAAGGTGTTGCGCCACAAGCCAGCATGCCACCAAGAGCGAGGGCGATAATGTTCTTTTTCATGAAAAGATCCTGTGTCGTTAAGTGTTCACATCAGATTTGCTCACCAATGTAAGTCCCTAAGATTAAAAAACCGTGAAGCACACCTTAATCTCTAACGTTTATATTCATTTGTTGCATAAGGTGTGGCAGCAGATCACGATTTTGAACTTACCAATAAGCCTGTGCATCCAGATAATTCTGGTTTGAACCAGTGCTCAACGTTTTTGTTGGAATATCTGACTGCGGATTTCATACGCCCTATCCCGCCAAAAACCACCCATCACAAATCCGAACTCCGCATAAAGCAACGAATCAAAAAAACCACTTTAAGCTCATTTTTTCAACAACTTAAAATCCAACACACTGAATCGCGCGATTTTACCCCTCGCTCAAATAACGAGGTCTTCAACACATAGAGTTGGAATGCAGGGCAAGATCATGAAAAACCCATATGGAATAAGGGATGACGTGAAGTCATATTTTCACTAATTAGATACTGAAGTCACAATAACCTCA
>NZ_JBFRLK010000084.1:0-13343 GCF_041469805.1 Vibrio sp. 10N.286.48.C11
GAATTACGCAACAAAGCCGTTCGATTGTTAAAGTTACTCCAACAAAAACACAGATACCAAACGAACAAATAATTAAAAATAATATGAGGTGATGTATGAAAAAGTTAATCGCACTAGGCTTAATGGCTCTTTCAATGAACACGGCTTTTGCTGCCGACGGTAAGTATACAGGGACTATCGACATGACAAGAAGCGAAGGTAATCAAGTAAAGGCTGAGCGTGTTGAATCTGACTTAACACTGGAAGGAAGAAATGAAGCGTCTAACGGCGGAATCCAATTCCAAAAGAACGTAGATCAAGACCAAACGATCCAGCTTACAGGTCGTCGTGATTAACGTTAAAGATGTGCTTACCATTGTCATGAGAAATGCTGCGCCCTCGGGTGCAGCATTTTTCGTTATTGGGTTGTGGAGTATTTTATAAACTCTAGCGATCTAGCCTTGGCATGTTGTGTAACGTGTGGCATTTTGTTGTTCTCAAATTTAGATCGCTATTAGGTGTTGGTTAAGCATTACAAACCAGTAAGCGAACGACTCGAAAGGACAAGGAATGACTCAAAAAGAAACGGGAATGATTCGTCATATTCTACTGATTAAGTTTAAAGAAAACGCTGAGGCTTCAGAGGTTCAAAAACTAAAGATGCTGTTTGAAGCGATGCCAAACAAGGTTGAAGGGGTCACTTCAGTAGAATGGGGATTAAATGACAGCCCTGAAAACAAGAATCAAGGTTATACCCACTCAGTGTTAATGACATTCGCCGATGAACAAGGCCGTCAGAATTACCTTCCGCACCCAGAGCATGATGCGCTGAAAGATGTGTTTCGTCCGTTGCTAGACGACATTATCGTGTTTGATTACTCCCTGTAATTAGGTTCTGAGTAGGCCTCTTGTGTTTTACTTAGCTTCAATAATGAAGGGTTAGGGCCTAGCAATTAAGCCCTAACTCAATAAGAAACGACTTACTCTGTTGGCGAAATCGTGACTGGTGCAAACGATGCGACAGCATTCCCGCCTGCGCCCCAGCGGTAGCGAGGCCAGAAGATAACTGTCTGATTGGGGTAGTACGTCTGTTTGTCGTAGTCCAGATAAGGCATCTCAACGAGGTCTATCTGTGGTTCTAAACGACCTTTATGTCATCTACTGTTTACGCTCATTTTTATTCCGTTAACCTGCCAATAGGCAGTAAAGTTAACGCAAAGCGTGAATAAGAATGGCATTACTTTTAAATAATGCCGTTGTGCCACGGTTAAGCTCTAGTCAATTTGATAGCCACTTCTGATTCCAGTTCACTTAATGGTCGAGGTTTACTGAAGTAATAACCTTGCAGCAGATCTATCCCCAGTCCGTTTAGGCGTTGGTTATGATCAGCAGTTTCCACCCCTTCAGCTACAACACGATAGCCCAAGCTTTTACCCATCATGATCATAGTGTTGACGAAGTCTAAGTTGGTCTGCCCTTGAGTTATGTCAGAGATAAATGAACGGTCGATCTTTACTTCACTTAGTGGAAGTTGCTTTAGTAGAGATAGAGAAGAGAATCCCGTGCCAAAATCGTCAAGAGAGATAGAAATTCCTACATCGTGTAGTTCTTTAAGTGAGTTTATGCATAACTCGTAATCGACAATTGCTGCTGACTCGGTTATCTCAATACAGAATAACGTCAAAGGAAGCTGGTATTGGCGAATAGTTCGAATGATTTCTTGAGCGAAGTGAGGCTGTATCAGCTGTTTTGCACTGATATTAATGGAAATATGGCTCATGGTTTGTAGCCATTCAGATCCTTCAACATCCTTACAAACTCGATGAATGATACATTCACCAAGCTTGCTGATTAGGCCAGCTGATTCAGCAACCTCGATAAACTGGTCAGGAGGGACATCCCCCAATGTTGGAGATTCCCATCTTGCTAGTGCTTCAACAGCAGTAATCTTTTCATCTTGCCCACAATATTGAGGTTGGTAGTGCACCTTTATTTCTTGTTGAGCGATGGCACGACTGAGTTGGTGCTCTATTTCGATTATGTTTTCCGTCTCTTTTGCCATTGACCTTTGAAAGTTGAGATAGCTTTGTCCTCCCAGCTTTTTAGCTTGATACATGGCAATGTCGGCCTGCTTAATTAATTCTTCGGCACTTACTCCATCATAAGGATACATAGCGATGCCTAGGCTTCCTTGGCTGATAATCTCAATATCATCAACGATCAATGGGTTTTGAACGGCATTTAAAATCTGCGTGGCGAGTGCGTTGATGTCTGCTTCGGAACTGACATTACACAAAAACAAGAATTCGTCACCTCCCAAACGTGCGACAAGGTGTTCACTTGATAGCACGTTCTGAATATGTTTGGTCACGTGGCAAAGAAGTGCATCACCGACGTGATGACCAAAAGAGTCGTTGATAATCTTAAAACGGTTAAGATCCATCAACATGACCGCGCGTTTTTGGTTAGGTCGATTCACAATGTGTTGCGCGATGCTTTCCATTATTTTCCGGCGATTAGCGATGCCAGTAAGCGCATCATAATACGCCATGTGTTGAATCTTTTCCGCATCTTCTCGCTCTTGAGTTACATCCGTCATTGAGCCAATGAAGCGCACAGCCTGCCCTTCTGCATTATGAACCGCTGAGCCATTGGCATGAACCCAGATATATCCGCGATGTTGCGTCTTCATCCTGAATTCACATTTGAACGGTACTTCTTCGTTTAAGTGGTTATGAATGGCGGACTCGAGAAGTTCTAAGTCTTCTGAGTGTATATATTGGAACAGATGGTCACATCCTAACTTACGATCAGAAAAGGTATCTTGACAGCCAATCATTTTGGTTAACCGACTGTTCCAGACAAGAGTATTGGTTAGTAAGTCCCAATCCCAGATACCATCGTTTGAGCTGTTAGATACTACTTTGAGCTGTTGCAACAACTGTTGGGAGTTCTTCTGACGATTGTTACTTGTATTGATAAGCTCGTCGCGCTCGATGAACAGTGCGAGCATATCTAAATAATTGTTGAATACCGATTGTGTACCGATATCTTGGTGATCTTGCAATGAATCAACAACAGCGACGAGCTTCCAGTGATCTTCTTGCCCTGAGTTGATAGGAAGAATGGAAGCAACGAAATGATCATAGCGTTCGAAAAATGGGAAATTGCGAATATCGTCTTGAATATCTGTTTGTTGCGGTAGGGTAGTTGGCTGAGTCATGCCTTTTTCTACCCATTTCCTAATAGTGTATTGCTCCGAATTACACTCAGCGAGACAGGCCCAGTCAAGATTGTTTCCGTAAAGGCTTTGAGCATCTCTAATTGAGTCAAAACCTCCTTGTGCTTGTGAATAGAAATTTTCGAATATCTCAGCGGGAGAACGCCCTTGCACATTTAAGAGGATTTGGCGAGTTGAGTTGATATCTTCTTTATGTTCGAGATCTGGGTTTGTGTTACCGCAAGACTGATGAACGATGAGCTTTTGCGGGACACTATTATTGGCATTATTAAAAGGCTTCCCAGAAATACGTTCCAACACGCGGTGAAATACTTGCGTCGCTAGAAGCTCAAGCTGTTGGTCTACTGTTGTTAACTTGGGATTGAATTGTTGACCGACGAAAATATTATCAATGCCTACGATGGCGACATCGTCAGGTACCGAGATATTGCTGTGAGACAGTTGCTCCATCATACCTACAGCATTGTGGTCAGTTGCGCAGATAACCGCAGTGCATTTGGATTTACGCTGTATAAATTCTATTGCGGCTTCTCGTCCCCCAGATAGAGAACAATTCGACACGCGGAAGAAATGGCGTTGGTTGAATGAGCCTTTATGCTCAATCACCGTACGTTGATACGCTTTGAAGCGAGACCTGATATCATTAACAGTGAGATCGCCACAAAAGCCGATTTCTTCGTGTCCTTGACTTTGTAACCATTCATAGAGCTTAGTGACACCATCGCTTTGCACACTATAATACTGCTCAACGGGCAGCGGCGCATAGCTTGCTCCAATAGAAATGACTGGAATGTTTGCGTTTATAGCTTCTTCGATCAACTTTACTGTCGCTGCATGGAGAACGACCACAAGGGCATCGAGATGATTAAAATATATAGGAAGTTTAAAATCTCTTCGCTCACCCGAGCGGATGAAGATCAGATTGACTTTATGGTTTTTCGCAAGCCTTCTAAGGGTTGCATTTAGCTCGCCCATGTAGAAGCCACTGAGCATAGGCAGCACAATGCCAACGGTAGGACGTTTTTTAGATGTAACAATAGTCATGTTATTAGCCGGTCGAAAGTTGTGTTGTGTAGAACTGTTTTCGGGGGAGAATAGGTATCTTTTTATTATTTCTTCCATGCTCTACTAAGCGAGCTTGAAAATAAACTTACGGCAAAAGGAAATGCAAAACCACGCACAATCCGAGTAAGTCTAACTCATATATTTGAGAGGTTACTCAGAAGCGGTCCTCAATTTATGGACATGACTTAAGCGACTGATCTGTTCTGACAGTACCTAGAATAACCGGAACGGATTATGACTAGAAACGCAGAAACCACTCTCCTGAATTTAATTGCAACAATAAATGGCATACAAACGTAGAGGTAGCGCACAGAATCGAAAAAGGGGATATCGTGATCACATAATCATTGATCTAGCCGAGAGTGAGATAGTGGCGAGAGTTCGATAATTCGTTGTCGGATCTAAATTAGAACTGTAAATCTAATTTCTAAGTAGTTGTTATCTCAGGAAGAGTTTTTGTGCTATGCGCCCCTATATTAAATACATTATCCCTATTTTAATTCCTTTCATTATCCTCGTCATGCCGCTATCAGCGTTTCCATTTGAAGGCCTTACGATTATTCAACAACGCGTTATTGCGATCTTTTTGTTAGCGGCATTGTGCTGGGTGTTCGAGCCTATCCCTATTTACGCGACGTCTGTTGTTATTATCGTTCTGCAATTATTGATGTTGTCGGATAAAGGGCTGATCTTTTTAAGGTTTGAGCATGGGGAAGAACATTTTGGTGAGCTGTTAAAATACAGCGATATCATGGCGACATTCGCTAGCCCAATCATCATGCTGTTTTTGGGTGGTTTCTTCTTAGCAATGGCCGCCACTAAATATCGATTAGACGTAAACTTAGCTCGCGTGTTGTTGAAGCCATTTGGACAAGACCCAAAGTTTGTGATGCTCGGCTTAATGTTGATCACTGGTATCTTTTCGATGTTTATGTCTAACACGGCAACAACGGCAATGATGCTCTCTATTTTAACGCCGGTACTGGCTGTGTTTGGTCCGAAAGACCCCGGTCGTGTAGCGTTTGCGCTTTGTATCCCGGTTGCCGCTAACATCGGTGGCATTGGTACTCCGATCGGTACCCCTCCGAACGCTATCGCACTTAAATATTTAGTTGGCGATAACCTCATTACGTTCGGTGAATGGATGGCATTTGGTGTGCCGTTTGTTGTGATTATGATGGCGTTAGCGTGGTTTTTAATAGGCTTTATGTACAAAGCTGACCAAAAGAAAATCGAGCTAAGCATCAAAGGTAAATTCCTTAAAACGCCTAAAGCCATTGCGGTGTACGTCACTTTTGCGCTGACCATCATTCTTTGGTTAATGGGTTCAAGCCATGGCATGAACTCTTACACCGTCGCTCTGATTCCTGTCGCTGTGTTCTCACTCACAGGGATCATCAATAAAGAAGACCTGAAGAAAATTTCTTGGGACGTATTGTGGCTTGTATCAGGTGGTATTGCGCTTGGTTTAGCGCTCGATAAAACTGGCTTAGCAAAGCTCGTGGTACACAGTATTCCGTTTGATAGCTACTCACCCTATGTGGTGTTGTTCGGAGCGGCGTTCTTGTGTTTGGTAATGGCAAACTTTATGTCTCATACCGCAACGGCTAACTTGTTAATGCCAATTATGGCGGCATTAGGTTCGTCTATGGCTTCACTCACGCCACTAGGCGGTGAGCTAACGTTAATTTTGGTTGTGACTTTTGCCGCTTCATTAGGTATGTCGCTGCCAATCAGTACGCCACCGAATGCGTTGGCTCATGCCACTGGTCATGTGCAAAGTAATCAAATGGCCAGAATCGGTATTATTTTGGGTGTGGTTGGTGTGCTACTGAGTTTTGTTATGGTGTGGGTGCTACATTCAATTGGTCACATAGGATAACGATACGTGTATCAACAAAAGCTAGAAGCACTTATCGAGCGCTATTTTAACCAAACAGAACGTCGGGTGACGTGCTGTGCCGGTAACACCATTATTGAACAATCAGCGTTAAACACTCGTTTATACTATGTGTTTAGTGGAGAACTGGAAGGGTTTTATACCGATGCGAATACACCGCAAGTGCGAGTATTTAGCGCGGGTAGTGGGGCTTTTATAGGCGTTCATAGCTTCTTTTCAGGTAATTGGACAGCATCTTCAACGGTTGTTGCTAAAACCGATGTTGAGTTAGCGTGGATCGATAAAGACACGCCTGCAGAAGATGAACGTAAATTTGGTCCTCTTACCGCACAGTTCACACCTGTAATTGTCAATGAGTTGTCGCGTCGTCAACGCCGCGCAACACAAGAAGCGATAGCGAAACAAAAAGCGCTAGAGAAGTTACATACTGCTGAGCAAATGACGACCTTGGGTCAATTGGCTGCAGGGATTGCTCATGAGCTTAACAACGCTATTGGTGTCGTAAATAGTAAATCTGGTCGACTTGAAACGGTCATCATGGATCTGCTTGAAGAAGTGCATCCAGAAGCCAGTCAATTTTTCGATTTTGGGTTAATGCATGGTCAGAAAACGTCGTCGTCAGAAGCACGAACACGTGGGCGACAATTTGAAAGAAAATATGGTTTAGACAAAAACATTGCTCGCTCTCTTGCAAAGGCGATTCCAATTGATGCTTTATCTGCAACAGACGTTATTTCAAAGCATTGGCTGAAAAAACCAGAAGAAGCGATTCGTTTTTGGCAGATGGGCTGTGATTTACATGATTTGCGTTTGGCATCTAGACACACCGTCGGCATCGTAAAATCGGTTAAACAACTTGGCAGAGTTGATATCGACACCGAAGAAGCGGTTGATATTAACGACTCCATTAACCATGCCTTATCGTTGCTACAAAGTGAGTTACGTAGAGTGTCTGTGCGATTGAGCCCTGCGGATTTACCGTCTTTTAAAGGCTCGAAAACAGAGCTCGTTCAGATTTGGGTCAACATTGTAAAGAATGCTTGTGATGCAATGTCGAATTCAGACGATGCCGCAATAGAGATTCAAACCAGATTAAGTAAGAAAAGAATATTAGTTACGATTACGAATAACGGCCCTGAGATAGACGAGGGGACTCGTAGAAAGATATTTCAGCCCAACTTCACCACTAAAAAAGGTGGTTTATCGTTTGGATTGGGCTTGGGTTTATCAGTAGTTAAGCGGATTGTGGCGGGTTATGGCGGAAGTATCATTGTGAAAAGTGATGCTTCTAAAACTGTATTTAGAATCAAGTTACCAGTAGAGGGTGAACATGGAGAAGCTTAATTTAATCTGTGTCGATGACCAGAGAGAAGTACTGAGCGCAGTGGTACAAGATTTAGAGCCGCTGGCGAGTTGGCTGAATATTGAAGATTGTGAATCAGCGCAAGAAGTGCTTGATCTCATTGATGAACTTGACGCAGAAGGCGAACACATTACCGTCATCGTGTCTGATCATGTGATGCCAGGGAAAACGGGTGTGGAGTTACTCACTGAAGTGTTCCATGACAGTCGCTTTCCGAATACCAAGAAAATTCTTCTTACGGGGCAGGCCACTCATACTGATACCATCAATGCGATTAATGCAGCAGGCATCGACCGTTACTTTGAAAAGCCTTGGCAAGCAAGCACATTGGTTGAGTGCATTCGTACTCTTGTCACTGAGTACATATTTGATCAAGGGCTTGATTACACGGACTATCAGAATGAGCTCGACCAGCAGGTTGTGTTCAGACGCTTGCGTTAGCCTCTTATGTTAGCGACTTACATTATTCACTAGTGTAAGTCGCTTGAAATTCTATGCACCGAAGGACGCTTTCTGAAGGGTTTTTCTTTGAAAGATGTAATCTTTCGCTGCTTATTTTACCTACCTCTTTTAGTCGTTCAGGTTTTGGTACTCAGTTATTAACACACTGGTTGCTGGCTTTAGTCTAAAACTCATACGCTACGCCAACGCCAACGGATGCATTGTGTTTTCTTCAGGAACGATTCCCTGAACATACAGCAGAGCTAAAATGTGTCGCAGAGTTCCCGTGTCGTTTGTTAGAAAAGTAAGTCGAAATTATTCAAAAGTGATTCCTAACGCGTGGGACGTGGAGTTCTAAGCCAAATCGGTACTTACAACGTAAAGGACTAGGCTTTTGACGGCTTACTGCGTAATAATGCATTCGCCCACAAGTGGGGGTTTATAGTCAGTAGGATTTTAAAATGAGTGAGATTGCTCGCTTTATATCTGGTGAAGCGCCGGACAAATTTGGTCGAAATATAGAACAGTTATTGGCTTACAATCATTTTTGGTTGGAGCATGACCATAAGTACATTCAAGTGTTCTTCCCAATAGATGAGGGGACTAAGTTTAATCAACATGCCCCGTTGGTTACTCAAGAAGATAAGGTGCTTTTTGCTAATTCAGAAGCGCTCCGCACAGCTCATCTACAAGTGCTTGACCTGATGCTTGAGTTTTGGGGTATGCAGCGAAACGGGAGTGAAATATCTTCATCGTTACCACTTAGCCCGGCTAATCACGTATGGTTAAAGAATCATGACCATAACCAGCTAAGGTTAACGCGAGCCATTCGCAGTTTGTACTTGTTGGGTAATGAAGAGGTTGCGGCTCGGTTATGTGACTTCATAGTATCAGCGGCGACCGAGACTGGCTCGGTGTCGGAGAAAACCGTTCAGTATTGGCGCAATGCGTTAAAGGGGTAGATACTTTTACTTAAATCTAAGCCCTTTATTGAGCTGCCATAATGTAATCTGCATAATGTTGGTGATATGAGTCAAGAGTTGAAAGCGGTTTGAAGAAGGAATAGCTATGAATGGAAAAATTGTTCGCTGGGTTGATGAGAAAGGCTTCGGCTTCATCAACTCAGATGAATTAGAGGGCGATGTTTTTGTTCATATATCGAAGTTTACGGACGGTTATCGTCGTCCTCAAGTTGGGGATGAAGTTGAATTTCAATTGTCGAATAGTGGCTCTAAACTCAGCGCTTCGAGTGCTCAACTAGTTGGTATAGAACCATCCAAATCTAACCCTCTTTCAATTATTTTGTCTGCACTTTTCGTCGGTCTTATTTGCGCAGGTTTGTATCTTTTGGTATTGGAGCCTAAGTTAAATCCCGCATATGAGAACATGGGGTTTAGTTGCCAAGGTAAAACGCATTGTAGTGAGATGCTATCTTGTGATGAAGCAAAGTTTTATTTGGCAAACTGTCCAAATGTGAAAATAGATGGTGATCGTGATGGTATTCCTTGCGAGAGTCAGCTCTGTAGTCATTATTGATGCCTGTTTATTAGTCATTCAAAATAGACAACTAAAAGGACATTACATGGAAATCAGAGTAGGGACATTACCTGATATTGCAGGCATCACCGATATCTTCAACCTTTTATATTGAACATACCAATGCGCGCTTTGAAGAAGAGAAGTTGTCGTTGGAAAATCGCCAACAGTGGTTTTCTCAATTTTCGAGCCAAAGTAAACATCAACTCTATGTCGCGACAGAAGGTGGTGTGGTATTAGGCTTCGCGTGTTCTCAGCAATACCGGGCTATGTCGGCATTTGAAGATACGGCAGAGGTCACTATTTATCTTGCGGCAGAAGCTCAAGGTAAAGGTTTAGGCTCTAAGCTTTATTCTCAGCTATTTGCATCGATTAGTGATTATGATGTTCACCGCGTAGTCTCAGGTGTTGCTTTGCCTAATGAGGCTTCAATAGCACTGCATAAACGTTTTGGATTTCGAGAAGTAGGAGTGCTCAATGAATACGCGAAGAAAAACGGCCAATACATCAGTTCAATGTGGTTAGAGAAGGCATTAAACAAGGGAGCAGAGTGATAAGAATGGCTCAAACATGATGCAATACTCTTGGTGCTTTAATTACATATTACTCAATGTTTAGCCTAGGAAAAAAAGGACACAATATGGAAGTAAGGTTGGTCAAAGGTTCAGAGCCTAAGTTCGCTGAATCGATCACCAAAACGAATATGGCGAGTTGCTATCAAGCTCGTGGAATCGCTTGGGGTCATAGTCAGTTTTTACGCAGCTGGGATGAGCTGGATAACTATGAAATTTATGTGGGAGATAGCCGTATTGGTGTTATCCGCTTCAGTTACGCCGGTGGTACAACGTTTCTTAGGGATTTGCAGATATTAGCTGACTGTCAAGGTCAAGGTTTTGGCTCTAAGTGTCTCGATTTGGCTATTGAACATGCGAACAATCAAGCATCGGCTCAGTTAGTGTTGCGCGTGTTCAGTGAGAACCACGCCATTAAGCTTTATCAATCAAAAGGTTTTACTCAGTTGTCTGAAGTGAAAGGGCTCGTTGAAATGGAGCTGCCTTTAGGGTCATCATTGAGAGAGTGTCATGGATAACCGTATCCAACTAAATTTTGTTAAGTACTTATTTTCAGAGTTGCTGTTTATTGTTATTGCATTAGGTCTTGCCTATTGGATATTAGATGGTGATCGTTCATCGCTGCTAACCATAGGGCTGATAATTTGTGTTCCTCCATTAATAAAAATTCTAATGTTGTGGTGGAAGCTTCGCGATAGCTCGTTTGAAATCACGAACGGTCATGTACGTTTAAATGGCGTTGCTTGTGATGTGACTTTACAGCGTAGCTTTCTTCCGTTTGAAATTGGCTCATTCATCAAGCTTTCATACACGAAAGGCGCTATGAGCAAAGAAGAATGGAGCCGTATGTTAGCGTGTCGAACTAGGTCGCCATAAAGAAGCGACATCGCTGTTACTTGAGCTTTTAGTTTCCACGACGAATAGCGATGCGATTAAAGAGTACCAACGAGCGATCTCTTTATATGCTCAAGACCTAGATAAAACCTGGTAAGCAGCGCGTAAAGCTCATTAACTCACATAACAAAAAGCCTAAGCATCAATATGATACTTAGGCTTAAAGGCATAGTTTTTGTTCTTTAGGAAAGCGTTACGCTGAAAGCTCTTTACGAACGATCTCTGCGCCAGCACTTAGCGCATTAAGCTTCGCTGAGGCTATCTCGCGAGGTAGGGGAGCCATGCCGCAGTTGGTGCAAGGGTAGAGCTTGTCTGCATCAACGTACTTAAGTGTTTCTCGTAGAGTGCTCGCTACTTCTTCTGGTGTTTCAATGGAATCGGTAGCCACATCAATCGCACCGACCATTACTTTCTTGCCTCGAACCAGCTCAAGTAGCTCAAGAGGCACATGAGAGTTGTGACACTCTAAAGAGATAATATCGATATTCGATTGCTGCAGCTTAGGAAATACCTCTTCGTATTGGCGCCACTCTGTGCCTAATGTCTTTTTCCAATCCGTATTTGCTTTAATGCCGTAGCCATAACAAATATGTACTGCTGTTTCGCACTTAAGCCCTTCAATAGCTCTTTCTAAACAAGCGATGCCCCAATCATTCACTTCATCAAAAAATACGTTAAACGCAGGTTCATCGAACTGAATAATATCAACGCCTGCAGCTTCTAGCTCTTTCGCTTCTTCGTTGAGGATCTTCGCAAATTCCCACGCGAGCTTTTCACGGCTTTTGTAATGCTCATCGTAAAGCGTATCTATCATCGTCATCGGCCCCGGCAGAGCCCATTTAATTGGTTGGTCCGTTTGTTGACGTAAAAATTTAGCATCTTCGACAAAAACGGACTTCTGACGAGAAACTGGGCCAACTACTGTAGGCACACTCGCATCGTAACGGTCGCGGATTTTAACGGTTTCACGCTTTTCAAAATCAACGCCATTCAAGTGTTCGATGAAGGTCGTTACAAAGTGCTGACGTGTTTGTTCGCCGTCACTCACAATATCAATACCTGCTTGTTGCTGCTCGTGCAAAGAGACACGAAGCGCATCTTGTTTGCCGTCTGTTAGTTCATCGCCTTGCAGTTTCCATGGCGACCAAAGCGTCTCTGGTTGTGCAAGCCAAGACGGTTTCGGCAAACTGCCCGCTGTTGAAGTCGGTAATAGTGTTTTCATATTTAATACTGCCTAATTCAGGTGGGACTAAAGTGCGTAATTTGCAGACCAGTTCTCTAGAACTGATTGGTATGGCTTAATGAAATTTTCTTCAGCGAACTTACCTTGCTCTATTGCGAGTTTGCTGCGCTCTTCTCGGTCATACACGATTTGAGTTAGCGAGTGGTCCAAGTTTTTCAAGTTTGGTTGGTAACAGTTGCCCGCAACCGCGTTCGCGTTGTAAATCTCAGGACGGTAGATTTTCTGGAACGTACCCATAGTGCTGATGGTGCTGATAAGTTCTAGGTTGGAGTAATCGTTAAGTAGATCACCAAAGAAATAGAAAGCCAGAGGAGCAACATTATTTGGTGGCATGAAATAACGAACTTGTAAGCCCATCTTCTTGAAATATTGCTCAGTTAAAGAAGACTCATTCGGTTGGTATTCAAAACCTAATACTGGGTGTTGGTTTTCAGTGCGGTAATAGGTTTTATTATCTGACACGCTTAAGCAAATAACAGGTCGTTTATTAAAGTTCTTTTTGTAAGCGTCAGAGTTAACGAAATATTTAAAAAGCTTACCGTGTAAGTCACCAAAATCTTCTGGAATGCTGAATTTATCTTGGCCTTTATTATGATCCAATAGACGTACGCTAAAGTCATAATCTCGAACATAAGAAGAGAAGTTATTTCCGATAATGCCTTCAATACGCTCGTTAGTTTTACGGTCTACAATATTGGTTTTCAGCACTTCAATTGAAGGGAATGCTTCGCCGTTGCTTTCAATATCCATATCAACAGAAATGATTTCAAGCTCAACAGAGTAGCGGTCGCCCTTAGGGTTATCCCAGTGCGCTAACGCGTTGAAACTGTTATCGATCATTTGTAGTGCATTGCGCAAGTTCGCTTGACGGCTGTCACCGCGAGCCAGGTTAGCAAAGTTGGTAGTGATACGCGTGCTGTCTGCAGGCTGGTAGTTTTCGTCGAGGCTAATGCTCTTAATCGTAAAATTAAATTCTTTATTCATGCTGATTTGGTATCCCAATTTTTTTTCTGATTCTCTCGGTCTTTAGTATTAAAACGGCTTTTATTTTTTGCTTGTGACCGGATTAAGAATCGAAGGCTATGCTGTCCAGGGCAAGATTACGAAGC
>NZ_JBFRLK010000085.1:0-53995 GCF_041469805.1 Vibrio sp. 10N.286.48.C11
ACTTCAGGTCGCACGGACATGTCTAAGTTCGACCAATGTGCGTTGGATTCAATGGCAACCTTCAAAGCGAGTGCGAAATCTGGCGATCTTGTTCCGAGTATGGCTCACGGCCTAGCGACAACAAGCTACGCTCAAGGTGCGATTTACGACGTGGTAACCAACTTCTTCAACGAAAAAGATGCCGATCCAAAACAAGCGGCGGCTAAGTTAGCGAAAGCTGTGAAAGCGGCTATCTAATATAACTTGATAAGCGACACACAACGCACGTGAGTGACGGGTTGTGTTGCTTTACCAAACCCCCAGGGTGGGTAGGCTCGTAGGGAGCCTATCTACTCTTCACTCCCAATTCTGATATGCGTGATGCTGATGTGGTGCCGAAAGGTAAGCCATTGGCTCGATTGTGCAACAAGGATAAGTTATGGAGCATGTTTTGACTGAGTCGACTCCAAAACCCACAAGGAGCCAGCCTGCACCGAAACCGAGTTTTGCTGACAGGTTACAACATTGGTTACCTAAAATTGTACTGGCGCCGACTGCGTTAGTGACCGTGGTGTGTATCTACGGCTACATTTTTTGGACGGCAGCGCTGTCGTTCACCAACTCTCGATTTCTGCCGAGCTTTAATTTCGTTGGTTTAACCCAATATGAAAAGCTGATGGATAACGATCGTTGGATCACCTCAATCACTAACCTCGGTGTGTTTGGCTTTCTATTCATGGCGATAGCTATCTTGCTTGGTGTTGGTTTAGCGGTATTGCTTGACCAGAACATCCGTCAAGAAGGAGCGATTCGTACTATCTATCTCTACCCAATGGCGTTGTCATTCATCGTGACAGGTACGGCGTGGAAATGGATTCTCAATACAGGTCTTGGTATTGAAAAGCTGATGCAAGATTGGGGATTCAGTGACTTCAAATTTGATTGGCTAGTCGACTCTGAAATGTCGGTCTATACCTTGGTTATCGCAGCACTTTGGCAGTCGTCAGGCTTCGTGATGGCGATGTTCTTAGCCGGCCTTCGTGGCATTGATTCTTCAATCATCAAAGCGGCTCAAATTGATGGGGCAAGCTTACCCACTATTTATCTGAAAATCATTCTACCTTGCTTGCGCCCTGTGGTTTTCAGCGCGGTGATCATCACCTCACACATTGCGATTAAGAGTTTCGACCTTGTGACCGCGATGACCGCGGGTGGCCCAGGTTATTCATCGGATCTTCCTGCGCTATTCATGTACGCACACTCATTTACGCGTGGACAAATCGGCCTTGGTGCTGCCAGTGCCATGATGATGCTTGCTGGTATCTTAGCGATTCTCGTGCCTTATCTTTACTCTGAACTTAGGGAGAAAAAGTCATGATGAATAACATCAATTTTGCTCGAATCTTTATTTATTCAGCACTGCTTTTCTTCTGCTTGGTGTATCTAATGCCATTGTTTGTCATGGCGCTGACCTCATTCAAAACTCTGCCAGACATCAAGGCAGGTAACTTGATGAGCTTACCGAAAGAGTGGGTGTTTGATGCTTGGTATAAAGCGTGGGACACCGCCTGTACGGGCGTGAAATGTGAAGGCATCAAAGGCTACTTCTGGAACTCGTTCCAAATGGTGATTCCTGCGGTTGCGATTTCAACATTGCTCGGTGCATTCAATGGTTATGTAGTGACGAAATGGCAATTACGAGGCTCGAATCTGTTCTTCAGCTTACTGTTGTTTGGTTGCTTCATTCCGTTCCAAGTGGTGCTACTACCAATGGCAACCATGCTCGGCAAGATGGGGCTAGCGAACACAACCATCGGCTTGGTGATTGTGCACGTTATCTACGGCATGGCGTTTACAACTCTGTTTTTCCGTAACTTCTACATCTCGATTCCGGATGAATTGATCAAAGCAGCAAAACTGGATGGTGCAGGCTTCTTTACCATTTTCTTCAAGATCTTATTACCGATCTCTACGCCTATCATCATGGTGACGGTGATCTGGCAGTTCACCGCAATCTGGAACGATTTCTTGTTCGGGGTGGTGTATTCCGGCTCAGAGACTCAGCCAATCACCGTAGCATTAAATAACTTAGTCAACACCAGCACGGGCGTTAAAGAATACAACGTTGATATGGCTGCCGCGATCATCGCCGCGCTGCCAACGCTGTTGGTGTATGTCTTCGCAGGAAAATATTTTGTTCGTGGCCTAACGGCAGGATCAGTAAAAGGATAATTACCCATGGCAACATTAGATTTAAAACAGATCCGTAAAACCTATCGCAACGCGGACAACGAAACGTTAAAGGGCATCGACATCAGTATCGATTCGGGGGAGTTCTTGATACTTGTCGGCCCTTCGGGGTGTGGAAAATCCACCCTAATGAACACCATTGCTGGGCTAGAAAATATTAGCTCGGGTGAAATCGTGATTGATGGTGTTGACGTGGCCCAGGTTGAACCTAAAGACCGCGACATCGCGATGGTATTCCAGTCGTACGCACTTTACCCAAACATGACGGTACGCGGCAATATCGCCTTCGGCTTGAAGATCCGCAAGATGCCACAAGACGAAATCGACGCAGAAGTGAATCGCGTCGCTGAAATGCTACAAATCGAACAACTGCTTGATCGTAAACCATCGCAGCTATCTGGTGGTCAGCGTCAACGTGTCGCTATGGGGCGCGCTTTGGCGCGTCGTCCTAAGCTGTATCTGTTCGATGAGCCGCTTTCTAACTTGGATGCCAAGCTACGTGTCGAGATGCGACACCAGATCAAACGTCTGCACCAAAAGCTGAACACCACCATTGTCTACGTGACCCATGACCAAATCGAGGCGATGACCTTGGCTGACCGTATTGCGGTGATGAAAGATGGTGAACTGCAGCAACTCGGTACGCCGCAAGAGATCTACACCAAGCCAAATAACATGTTCGTGGCGGGCTTTATGGGTTCACCATCTATGAACTTCATTAAGACCATGGTGGATTTGGATGATGAGCAGAATCCGATCATCAAAGTAACGGGTACAGCTGAGCAAGAGCACCACATTCGATTACCACAAAGCATGCGTGAGCAAGATGGCAAAGAAGTGGTGATTGGCCTGCGCCCTGAACATATTACCGAGCAGGAAAGTGAAGATGTGTCGGCAACGACCAAGCTAGACTTGCAGTTAGAAGTGCTAGAACCAACAGGGCCAGATACGATTGCGATGGTGAAAGTGAACGACCAAGAAGTGGCATGTCGCTTGTCGCCAGAATTTGAAGTGTCAGTTGGGCAAATGGCGCCGCTGCATTTTGACTTATCAAAGGCGGTATTCTTTGATGCTCAGACTGAAGCGAGAATTGATTTTTAGTTTTTGAGACAGTAGCTCAATGAGAGTCTAAGCTTAAGCAAAGGCAGTATCACTAATTACTAATAAGTAACGTGATGCTGTCTTTTTTGTTGTTTTAGCCTGTTTTATTTCCTCACGAAAACAGAGGGATAAACGAGATAAATGGATTAACTGCAATAATATCGCCAAATAGCCTCCGTTAGCTCTATAAAGCTGACCGAGAACAGCGTAGGATCGCGCTACTTTAGACCAAATACTAGGTTGCACATTAGTGCATAAACAGAAGAATACATGAAACTAACAGCAAAACCCTCAGCTAGTAACGCTTTACTTATTTCTATTACGACACCGGACTTCAAAGGTGACGAAGCAAAAGAGTCTCTTGCCGAACTTGCTCGCTTAGTAACAACCCTAGGGTTTAAAGTGGTCGGTACACAATCACAGCACCACAGTTCAACACAACGACAAAACGTGTTGGGCGCAGGTAAGCTTGCAGAAATTGCACACCTCACCGGTTACCAAGGTTCGATTGAAGAAGCAGAAGATGAAGATTTTATCGATGAATCTTTTGATTTTCGCGCTAGTATCGATGAATTAGATTTTGATGATCTTCCATCTGAAGATGTGGAGTTTGGTACTGCTGATGTTGTGGTATTTGACTGTGATTTGAGCCCTTCTCAACTGCGCAATGTTGAGGCTCACTTAGGTGTCGAAGTGTTTGACCGCACCGGTATCATCATCGAAATTTTCAGTCGCCACGCTCGCACTCGTACCGCACGTCTGCAAGTAGAAATTGCTCGCCTAAACTACTTAGTACCTCGACTTCGTGAAACAGCAGACGGTGACAAAGAACGTCAAATGGGTCAGGGTGCTGGTGAAACCTCACTAGAGCTTGACCGTCGTAAAGTACGTGACCAAATTGCTGCGCTTAAGCGTGAGCTGGTTAGCGTACAAGATGAAATGAAGAACCGACGCACACAGCGTTCGGAACTTTTCACTGTTGCTCTGGTTGGTTACACCAACGCGGGTAAATCTTCGATGATGCGTGCAATGACCGCAACCGAAGTGAGTGGTGAAGACAAGCTGTTCGCAACCCTAGATACCACGGTTCGTGCACTTCAGCCGATCACTCAGCCGCGTATCTTAGTGTCAGATACGGTGGGTTTCATCAAGAAGCTGCCACATGATCTGGTTGCTTCATTCCACTCAACGCTTGCAGAAGCACACGACGCGTCACTACTGCTTTATGTGGTTGATGCTTCTGACGTTTCATTCCGCGCACAGCTTGATGTGGTACACGAAGTATTAGCGCAAGTGGGCGTTGAAGGCAGCGAAAAACTATTGGTACTGAACAAGTGCGATAGATTGAGCGAAGAAGAACAGTTAGAGCTGATTGAAGAATTCCCAGATGCAATGCTGACCTCGACTCGTGACCCGCTCGATATCACCAAACTACACAAGTACATCGTGGGTGTGGCTGAACAAGGCATGATCGAAGAAGAGATCACGATTCCTTATTCTGGACAAGGCATTATCGGTGAGATTCGCTCAAACATGAGTGTGGTGAAGGAAGAATACGACTACGAATGCATCAAGCTTACTGTACGCTCAAGTGCAATTGATTTAGCGCGCTTGAAAAAGCGTATGCAGAAGTCTTAATTTTGTAGCGAGCCTGGCAAGAACAACCAAAAGAAAAGCGACCCGATAAGGTCGCTTTTTTGTTTCCTGTCGCTGAGTAATTAGTTACTCGTCAACCAGTCCATTTAGGTCATTTACGCCATTCTTTGAGTTGGCTTCCATCGTGCTAGTTCTGGATCAAGCTTGATGCCTTGCGAAGTCAGCAGGTTAACACGTGCTAAGTAAGCCGCACCGTGCATCAGGTGCTTAGCAAGGTCGACCGCATTACGCTGCTGGTAATCATCTAGGTAGCTGTCTTTTGCCCACGCGTTGAATGCGCCAAGTGCAGGGCCAGCCCATACTTGATAATCCATTTCACGACCTTGTTCGCCCGTGTTTGACCAGCGGCTAGAAAGCCCCAAGTACCAGCGGAAAATCAACGCCATTTTACGCTTCGGGTTGCCTTCAGCGCGTTCGATCTGTTTAGGGTCGCGCTCGTTAAAGTGAGCAACAGTACCTGCCCAGATGTCATCCAATGTTGAACGGAATACCTGCTTCTCTAGCTTTTGACGTTCTTCAACTGGAATCGCTTCAATGGAGTCGTAGCGTGTGTAGATCTCGTAAAGCTTGTTTGCACGCATTGGGAACAAGGTACCGCGCTTAACCACTTGCAGCTTCACGCCCATTTCGAACATGTCTGCTGCCGGAGCCATAGTCACGTCAGCCATTTCAGTTGTCGAAAGCAGCTTACGTGTGTGTTCGCTCGCGCCAGCTTCAACACAGGCTTGGTTAATAGAACCAGTAACAATGTATGCCGCGCCCATGTTAAACGTTGCTAGAGCTGCGTCAGGCGTGCCGACGCCACCACCACAACCAACACGCAGCGGTGTTTTGAATTGGTACTGAGCTTGGATCTGTTCTTTCAACGCAAGAATCGTTGGTAACAGGGTAACTAGAGGGCGGTTATCGGTGTGACCACCAGAATCCGCTTCTGCAGTAATGTCATCCGCCATTGGAACCAACTGTGCTAGCTCCATCTGTTCTGCTGTGATTCGACCTCCATCAACCAAAGCTTGCAGCATTTTCACAGGAGCAGGTTGCATGAACTTACTTGCAACTTCAGTACGGCTTACCTTAGCAATAACCTTGTTACTAATCTGAATCTCACCTTGTGCATCGCGGCTAAGGCCAGCTGCACGGTAGTGAATGATTTGCGGTGTTAAACCTAAGAAGGCTGAAGCCTCAACGGTTTTCACTTTGTGCTTCAAAAACAGCTCAACACTGCCGCGCTCTAGTGCGGGTTCGCTTGGGCTGTGAATCAGGTTAAACGCGTAAGGGCCGTTTGGCAGTGCTGCTTGAATGCGGTTAATCGCTTGCTCAACACGAGACGGGATTAAACCCGCTGCGCCAAATGAACAAAGAATGCCAGCCTGACCAAGCGCAATCACTAACTCTTCAGATGAAATGCCGTTTGCCATTGCGCCTGCGTAGTACGCGTATTTCACACCGTGGCAGCGACGAAAATCTTCGTCGCCTAGGCTTTGTGTACCAAGAGCTGGAGCAAAGGCGCTAACAGGTTGGTTGTTCGCTGAACTTGCTGAATCGCCCGATGTAATTTCCGCTTGTTGGCTAACACCTAACCCTTTTTCTGGGTGGTTCACGACGTAACAAGCAAGGCTTAAGTCTTTTAATATTGTCGACATTGCCGCGTTATCAAAGCGAGTTGTGCTCTCTTCGATCTGCCAAGGCCACGGAGATAGCTTTTCGTTATTGATAGTGGTTTGAGTTGTCATAATTATTTCATTCCTAGAACCGTGTCAGGCTTATGCTTCTTCGATACAAATTGCGATGTCTTTCACTTCGTAAATACGCAGACCATCTTTGCTCAGGTTTGCGTCGCCAACGATGATGCGTTTGCCATCTTCGTCTTTAATCGCAGTGATGTGTACATCCAGAGACATCTGTTTGTTCAAAGGGTTGATCTGACCACGGTATTTCCATTTCACTTCCGATTGGATCTGACCAAACTTCGGATTGCGGAAGCCAGCACCAAGGTCTTTGTTTAGCGCGTAGGTTTGCATCAGTTCGATGATCGCTTCGACACCTAGAGAACCTGGCATTACTGGATCTTGATGGAAGTGGAACTGGAAGAACCAATCGCTTGGGTCAATCGTACGCTCAGCGTATAAGTAACCTAGACCGTCTTTACCACCATCGCTGGTGATCTGCACAGTATCGATAAAGTTCAAGCGACCGCCAGCCAGTTGGTAATGCTCTTGCACTTCACCAGTAGCAGAAACAGGTGCATTGAAGTAACGAGTCGTTTTGTCTAGCAGGTTGATGTTTACATCCGGCGTGCGGTTGTTATCAACGTGCCAAGGATGAGTCACCTTACCGTTATCCAAACCTAGTTGGTCTTTCAGAGCAGCGCCTTTGAAGTAACCAAATACCGCTGTACCTTCGTAGAAAGGCACGCCGTCAGTGCTCAGTTCGAAGCTAAAGCTCTGTACGATGTTAGTGCCCATCATTACGGTTGAAAGCAGGCGAGAATCATTGGTGATCGTTTTGCCACGCAAGTCGACGTTACGCAGCATTTTGCCGCTGCCGTCTAGGTTACGGAAAAACAGTTCTTCACCTGGGAAGCCCAGAGTGGTGCCCATGTAGCCAGAGATGAAGCCGTTTGGCTGCAGTGAAATCTCCATCAATACCGAATAAGGCATCAATGTGTGGTGGCTGTTCTCATCAAAGTACCATGCATTTTCTGGCACTTCGTATTCTGCGATACACGATGAAGGCTTCTTGAAGTCGCCACGCTTGCCATCAATCTCTACGACACGAGTGGTTAGCTGTAGATCGCCACACGGAGTACGTGGTGGGATCATTCCACGGTAGATTGAGAAGTCAGGGCCGAAACATTTCTCGATATCGCCCGTTGCGAATTCGAACATGTGGTAAGGCGTGAACGGAACCGTATCGGGTGTGCGATTTGGGTAATCTGGCGTAACCGGCGCTTCAACGTGTTGAAGTGGAATCACACCTTTGTTTGGTGCAGTTTCTAGGTCTTCAATTTGAGCCATCAATGGCGCATTGGCTGAAGCTTGTTGGTTCACTGCTGGCGTATGGCCCAAGCTTTCATTGTCCAAGTTTTCGATAACAGGGGTCGCGACAGCTGTTTCTAAAGAGGGCAGGTAACGAGTACATTCGTCGTCTTCTTTGATCATCACACCTAAGTTTTGGAAATCAACAATCACTTTGCCGTTGAGCAAGATATCGATGTTGGCTTTCGCGTATGGACGAGGGCTTAGACCAATCTCAGTCACTTCCATGCGGTAAGTCAGTTCTGCCGATTGTGGTAGAACTTGACCACGACAGCGTACTTGTTGAGGGGCATTTTCAAGCGGTTGGAAACGCCCATTTTGAACAAGCGTGTGCATGCCAAGGTGCATCATGAAGAACTGAAGCAGTTGACCACAACCTTCTGCCATCAAAGAACCAGCCATTACTGAGTCATCTTTGAAGTGACAAGGGAAGTACCAGTGCTCAGGCTCTAGCTGCTTGTGACCTTCAATCAGACCAAGTCCCCACGTGCCGCCTTGCGGTTCAACACGGCTAACCTTTTCGATCATCATGAACTTCTCTGAGCTGAAGCACAAAGAAGGCTGGTGGCGATTAGATTGGTGAGTTGGGCCAAAACACTCTGCAATGTTAGCAGTCAGTAGATGACGTAATTCTTGGTGGTTAAACTGGGTTTTAGGGCAGTGCAACATAGGGTCGAAGCGTTGCTTAGTTGCAAGCTTACGAGCCTTGATTTCATCTTCAGTGTGAATCACGCCCTTGCCATCGGCTAGCTCTTCATCAGTGAAGAAGCCCGCACAGCCGTTATTCATTTTCAGGATCATCTTGTCGCCAACGAAACATTCGTACGAGAAGAAGAACAGTAGCGTGTCGCCATTGCGAGCAAAGCTGTTGATTGAGATGTCGTAACGCAGCGTATCGCCACCACGAGGCAAGTCGCCAAGGAAGGTCAGTGTACAATCAAGCAGGCGATAAACACGCTTGCCTTTGTTTTCGAAATCAATGCCTAAGTAGCTGATCAGCATTAGGTCACACTGACCAGATTCTACCGCTACAGCCCAAGGGATTTGACCATCAACAAGATACGGCGCATCAACTGGGATGTCGTACTCTGTGGTCATGGTGCTTGGCTTGTATTCGTTCACTGTCGCGTTGAGCTTGGTTACACGAGATACCAATAGGTAGTCTGTGGTTGGTAGGCGAACGCGGCGCGAGTAGCTATCGATGATCGCGTAGTCAGGGCCAAATACATTGGCAATATCGCCTTCCGCGTATTCAACCAGATCATCGTAATCCCAAATGCAAGGCTTACGGATAGGTTTTACTGGTGCTGGTGTCGCAAGTACATTTACTGGCTCTGACTGAACTTGAGCTGGTTGAGCTTGCACAGGCTGAGTTGATGTTTCGGCTGAGCTATCTAAACCAGACGTAATTGCGTTTAACTGTGCTTTTAATAGCGCATCAGCCATCTGCATGCCTTGGGCTCGAGTGTGCAGGAATGCTTTGTGTACCTGTTGAGCTGCTTGCTGATTTTGAGCAAAAGCTTGGTTGTGTGGTGTTACAGACGGCTGTGATGCTGCATCCGTATTAGCGTCGATATTTGATACGCCATTTTTAGCGGATAGGACATGAGTCATATTGCTGTGGTTACCTGTTAGCTGACTGTGGCGAGTTGGCGCCAGAGTAGGGGATACTGATGTAGGAGTTTCGATGACTGGCTCTACCGCGTTCTGCGCTAATGCCTTCTTCTCTAACTCTTTTTGCGCAAGGGCTGCTTTGATGTTTGCTGTCGTTGGAATCGACGCCACTTTTGCTGCTTGTTTGCCAGAAGCTTTCTGCTGAATCGTTGCCAAGTTAGTCACTGGGGTTTGGGCAATATGTTGATAGATATCGCGACCACCAAGAGTCACTTGCTTAACCAATTGACGTTTAGCATCGCTCGCCAGTTCATTGCTTAAACGAACGGAAAGTGACTGAGATTCAACACTCGACTGGCTTAGTAGCAGCTGTGAACATTGTCCTTCGCTGATGTTGGCAACAATCGCGCTCTTAGAGCTGATATTTGGATTCAGAGACTCAAGGTTCAGGTTGAGGAGACCGTGTAGCAGGCTTGCCATGCCAGAAGCTGCAGAGCAGTGACCAACACGTTGGCTCGCTTGAGTGGTCTTGGTAACTTCTAAGTTGAGAGATACAAGCTCGTGTGACAAAGACTCAGGTGCATGGTTAAGCTCAAGCAGAGAAACATCGTTTGAGCTCATACCGACTTGAGTCAGTAACTCATCAACAACGGCGTTGTTACGCTCGCTTGAGCCAAAGGCCAAGGCGTTAATGCTGCCGTAAGCTGTGTCTTGGTTGCTCGCTACTCGACCTTCTTCCACAAGAACAATTGCACCTGCGCCTTCGCCCACATTCCAACTGCCGTCTTGCGGTTGTCCGAATTTTGGATCAAGCGACACTGGGCTCACGCTGTTCTTCAGAATCACATGTTCCGCACTGCCGCTTAGGTCGACGGCTGCAATCACGACTGCATCCATGGATTCTTGCGACATCAGGTTTTGCGCGACATCGACACAACGAGCAACTGACTGTTCAGCGGCTGAAATCGTAAAGGCAGGGCCATTAAAGTCCCATAATGAAGAGATGCGCGAAGCCATGATATTGCCGATGAAACTGGTGTATTGGTTCAGTTTGGCTGCGTCCATCACACTGTCCATCGCGATGGTTTCTAGCAATTGGTATTCGTCTTGTGTTAGCTCAATACCCATGTTGGCAAAGCTGTCAGCCAATTGGCTATGCAGGTTTACGCGTCCACGGAATTGGTGCATCTCAAGCTCAGTTTCCATCGCTACCAGTACTGCAACCTTTTGGCCTGCCACAAGCTTGGCATCTTTGATCGCTTCGTCTGCAACTTTCATCAGTAGCAACTGCTGAGAGATCAAACGGTCATCTTCATTCGGCGGTACTTTGAAGCGTAGGAAATCGAGGTCGAATTGATCGATGTAAGCCCCGTTCGGAATGCCGTGTAAACCAAACTGATTCAGCAGTTCTGGATGTTGGTCTAAACCTTTCCAGCGCTTCTTAGGCAAAGCAATGAAAGCATCGTTGTTGGTTTCAATCGCAGTGCTCAGCGCGTTGATGCTTTGCAGAGAACCGAAGTGAGACGCTAGGCCAGTAATGCTTAAATTAGACGGCTGTAGGCTTGGAGATGCCGACTCTAGAGTCTGGTTTACATGACTCTTATCTGAGTACGCTTCAAGCAGTAAGTGTGCGTTACAACCACCGAAACCAAATACAGAAACACCCGAACAGCGCTCTGAGTTGCCCGCTTTACTTGGCCAAGGTTGAACTTGCGTTGGTAGCGTCTGTGAGCCAAATAAACCTTCTGGCGACGATAGCGGCTTGTCCAAATTAATACTTGGCGGAAGAACACCTTCTTTCATCGCAAAAATCATCTTCATGATCCCCGGCATACCCGCCGCAGTCAGTAAGTGACCGAGGTTGGACTTCGCAGAGCCAATCAATGGCGGGTTAGAACCATTCAGTTTGTCAGCAAAGAAACGTTCCATTGAGGTTAGCTCAACCTTGTCACCTAACGGTGTGCCGGTTGCGTGACACTCAATTACTTCGATGCTGTCTGGTGTTAGGTTAGAAGCTTCGTAAGCGCGTTCAAAGGCTTGGACTTGTCCTTTGCTATTTGGGCTTAATACGAACTGACCACGGCCATCGTTCGACAAGCCGATTCCACTGACGACTGCGTAGATGTTGTCGCCATCACGCTCTGCATCAGCCAAACGTTTTAGGACTAAAACACCGGCACCTTCGCCAGCAAATAGACCTTTACTGTTGCTATCAAACGGAACCGACACACTGTGGTCAGGGTAAGCGTGGAAGATGGAAAAACCCATGTTGATAAAGAATGGGTCAGCACCGGATACTGCGCCCGCCAACATCATGTCGGCTTTGCCCGTGTTCAAGTAATCACACGCTAACTTCAATGAATACACGGAACTTGCACATGCGGCATCTAGGCTAAGTTGGACGTTGCCTAAACCCAATGCATCAGCCACTAACTTAGAGGCGTTGTGTGCTGCCGCACCGTTGATCGGGTTGAGGTCTTGCACGGTTTCATTGGTTGGCAGCAGTGAAAACTGGTCATTAGCCAATTTAGCTTGTAGTGCTTTCTCGACCACCGAGTGATACATCGGCAGAAACAGATCGTTTGAGCGTGTGGTTGGGAACGAAAGGGCACCCATGATCACGCCTGTGCGCTCTAAAACATCGGCATTCAGATCAATGCCAGCGTCGACTAAAGCCTTACGACTGGTGTCCAAAGCCCATAGGAAACTTTGGTCAACACCGTTGAATGACTCAGCTGTTAAGCGGTAGCCATTGCTGTCGAAATTGAAGTTTTCGATGTAGCCGCCTTTATCACAGTAAAAGCGGTCTGATTCGCCTTGCACGCCCTGATAGCTTTCAGGTTTAGCACCTAACTTTTCAGCGCTTAATGTGGTGCGAGAATCTTTTTTATCTAGCAAGTTTTGCCAAAAGTCTTTTGGCGTATCCGCTTCTGGATACTGGTTAGCAATACCAACAATCGCGATCTTATTGCACTTCACTTGCTGCTTATTCTTAGTTTGAGCCTGATACTGGTTCGATTGAGAACTCATACTAGCTCTCCTTGATGATTCACTGCGCTGCCTTGAGGCACACCACGTAATTGCTTAGCGGCGGTGATCTGTTGTTCTAGCCCTTGAATAAGTGGCTCGACAGACAGTGGAATTTGATGAGTAATGAGCTGGCCAATACACTTGATGAGCGTGACAATATCGTCACCACCCTTGGCATTGGAAGCGATTGTGCAGTACTGGTCGGCTACGTTGTCGCTACGATTGATCTTGTCGATCAACGTGCTGGTTTGACGATCGGCACCTACTTCGACAAACAGACGAGCACCTTGCTGACGCACACTCTGGATCAACGCGGTGAAATCCAGCGTCGAACAGAAAGTATCGGCAATTGAAAGGGCGATGCTGTCGCTGTCGATATTGATTGGTGCGCCCGTCGTTAGACCTGCTGCGCTGATAAAGCGGATATGCTTTGGCAATTCGTCGAACAGTGGTTGCGTGTAAAACTTACGCACTTGGCTATGTTGGCTCAATGCTGGTGTGGTGTGCATTGCGGTAACACGATTCGCGGCAATGCCACGTTTACCCAGTTTTTTGAGCAATGCACGACATGTGCTTTCACAACCTGCCAGTACGCAAGTGTCACCTTGGATGATAGCGAGATAAGCGCGTGGAAACTCTGGTAACAGAGCCTCAATCGCTTGCGCATCACTGCGAACCACAAAGCTGTTCCATTGGATGCTTTCGTCGCCGTTCAGCTGCCAATCTTGACGCACTGCAGTGAGTTCGCCAGAAATTGCCGTGGTGAAAATAGGGCTAGTTTGAGTCATCTCAATCAGCGCATGTGGGTTTTTCCAAACATTTAAGCTGGCCCACATGGAAGCCTCACCCTTGGAGTAACCCAAAGCGAAGTCTGGCTGCACTTTGAATTCATCACACAGCAGTTGTGTTAACAGATAACTACTGCCCACACCGGCAATTGCCAGTTCACTGAGCGACATTTCTTGCGCGTCTTCAGCATAGGTTTTGTCAGCCTGCAGCATCTCTTTCAAGTTACCTTCACGTTCTAAACGAGCAAATAACTGTGGGAAATGGTGGTGAAATTCACGCAACATACCGGGATAAACCGTGCCAACACCAGGGTAAACAAATGCAACACCACCTTTGCTTTGAGGCATCGGTGAGAAACAACTGCCTGCTGGCGTTTTGTAGTGGCTATTGTCAGCCATTACTTTTGGCAACGTATTTTCTAGCGCAGTGATTTCTTGTAGTGCAGCCTCAATTGAAGCCGCCTGAATCACGATGTTCGCGCTAAGGCCAGCATTGTGCTGAACGCTTTGAAAGTGGTTTAGGTTTGAATGCATCAAGCTGGCGATAGCAAGTTCGCTGTCCGCCGAATCGCTAACGCATTTAAGCTCTTCTCTTAACGAGGTTAACTGAGAAACTAATTCAGCTTGGTCATTGCCAGAAACCACAAACATCAAACGCTCGCTAGATAGCAATGGCTTTGGCTCGTGCAAACCGGTCGCTTGAGTCAATATCAGGCTGGTGGCTTTTGGGCTATCGTCACTGAAAGTTAACGCAGCAACACGTGCTTTGTTTGGCTCAGTGAACCAGTAATGGTTAGGTAATGAATGGCTCGGTAATGAACGGCTCGATATCGCATTAACTATATTCAACAATTCATCAAACTGCTGCGAAGCCGATAAGTCAGAGTGTTGCTGTTGATGACTTAAATCTGAAGCGGGGCGGCGTGCAATATCCAGAGCTAGCTGAATGCTATTTCCGGTAGCTGTATCTACAAAGCTCGCCAAATTCGCGTGTGGGTGAATCTTATTCTGAGCAGCATTCAGCGCACTTAACATCAACAATGATGGTGAGTGATGATCCAAACAGAGCTTAACGACATTACCTTGATTGACTGTCTCGATGGCGTGAGCAAGTGCTTGATTAAAATTGCCATCAACCACAACAGTTATCATCTCTGGGAACGAGGGAAATAAGTCGGCAGAAAGCTCAGCCGCGTTTGCTGGCTGAGCTAAAAGAGCGATGCGCAATGGCATCGCTTTATTAGTAGGAACAGTCACTATGACAATTGCTCCTTTTCTGGGTTCTTAGTCGCTTCTTTCTTCGGCACTGCTGAGCTAGATTTTGGCAAAAATGCGTCATTTAAGCTCTTGCTGATGGTGACTTTGGCACCTTTCATTACTGCGCTTAAACGACCATCTTGGTGGTAAAGCGAGATATCAGCTTGCAGTGAACGAGTCGTGCTTTTTATCACGCTCAGTTCTAGCCAACCTTGGTCACCATTGTGCATCGGTGCGTAACACACAAACTCACCGATTGCAGACGGTAGGCTTGCCGCGCCGTATTTCAATCGAGCCCATACCAACATTGCTTGCAACAGATAATCTTCAGCAAATGGTTGGCTATCGCCAAAGCCTTGCTTAGGAATAAATGATCCGCAGTCGCTGTTTTCAATCTGAGGCAACTGGCACTGAGCCAATAAGCCTAAGTCGTCAAAGCGCTCAACTGAGGTAATACCTTGCAATCTTGGTCCATGAAACAGAGTGCCGTCACTGTATAGAGCTTGTGCCGTTGTTACAGGTGCTGAAGTGCTGGCTTCAAAGCGTTTTGTCGACGCTTGTTGAACATCTTCAGACATTTGCACAGAGGCAACTTGCAACTGAGCTTGATACTGTGGTCGTCCTTGGCAGCTGATTACTGCTTTTAGCTGATCTTTTGATTTAGCATCAGAGGAAAGAACCAGTTTCAGCTCTTTCACTTCATCAGTATCAAAAATCACACCTTTCAGCAGTTTGTAGTTGTGAACGCTAACGTTCACCCCTAACAGTTGCTCTGCGACTTCACGCATCCATTGGATGGCACACACTGTCGGTAACACTGGGTTACCGGCAATGCAGTGATCTTGAATGAAAGGCAATGCCTTTGGATCAAGATGACGTGTCACAGTAATGCTTGTATTCAGCGGACTCTCTGCAAGGTGCACAGACTCCGCATTAAGCTTTTTTACAGCAGCTTCCTTGTTGTCAGAACCTTGCATGCTCGTACCAACCAGCAGTTGAATGCCAGTTTCGTTCAGTAGTTGAGAACTAAATAGCTCTGCACCCGCCTGAAGAGGAATTACGTACACACCGCGCTCTGTAAACATACGTTTCAGTGCTGCGTTGACCATGCCACCGTCCCACGGTCCCCAGTTGAAGCTCATCACTTTCGCTTGAGGGTTACGAGCAGACAGCTGTAGAGCCGCTTTGTTCAGGATCTCGTTGGACATTGAGTAATCGCTTTGGCCTGTGTTTCCGTAGAAACCCGCCGCCGAAGAGAACATCGCAATCAGTTTTAGCTTGCTGCTATCAAGACCACCAAGAACCGCTTCTAGTCCGCCCACTTTGGTGCCGTAAACCATGTTCAGTTCATCAAGCGTTTTGTCTTGAATATGCTTGTCAGCCAGTACACCTGCACCGTGGATAAGACCTGTGATGCCTTCGAAGTTTGCCAGTGTTTTTGCTACTGACTCATGGTTCGATACATCTAGGCTTAGGTATTCAGCGCTCGCGCCGATCTCATTGAAAGCGGCAAGTGCTGCGTTGATTTCAAGGCTGCTCAATACAGGTTTTAGCAAGGCATCTACTTTCTTCGGCGTTGGTTTGTCACCTGTTGCTTGTAGGTGAGCGATAGCCGCTGGTTTTAGCTCTTTCTCTTGCTTACCTTGTGCCCACTGAGGTAGCTCAACTGAAGTAATATGCTTACTACGACCTGCAAGAACGAAATGAGATTTACATTGCTTAGCAAGCGTCAGTGCACATTCAAACGTCACGCCTTTAGCGCCACCAGTTACGAGAACTTTGTCGCTCTTGGTGAGTTGAGCGCCTGTGTTTTTAGTTTGTGCAGCGCCTGGTGTTGTCGCAATCAGTGTTGCACGACCAGATTCACCGTTTTCCGTATGGCTAAGGCCGATTTCAACCGTGTTGGTATCGATATCGAACAGTTCACCTGTGATAGCTTCAGCTAGGTGACGAGCATCAATAGAAGCGTCAGCATCCAATGCACGGCAGAATACGTTTGACCATTCATGGCTCAGTGTCTTAGTTAGACCAGATAGAGCCGCTTGGTTAAGTTCTGCATTCGCTAATTGCTTAGTATCTAGGTAACCAAAGCCACCATCGATACGGCTTAGTGTGAAGAACACGCTACGACCAGAAACGGCATTCAGTTGGCCATTTAGGTGCTTGGCGAATAAGAACGCTGTCGTCAGTGAAGCTCTTGAGTCTGCATTCAAGTTAACCGCTTGCTCGTTGCTTTGTTTAGCATCAACGATAGCTTGTAGGTGAATGAAGCCAGCAATCACTTTGTTCGACGTTTTAAGGTCTGCTTCGATGTCGTTAATAACTGCAGTCACACCAGCATCATCGACGCTGTTGAGTGTGTAGCTTGCGATTTCACTGTTTAAAGGTGACGCGGTAGAAAGAGCACTACGCACTACAGCAACTTGAATGCCGTTAGCGGTCAACTTTTCTGCTAGAACACCGGCGTTGTGACCATCATCTGTGATCACGACACAAGCGTCTTTTGAGAAACAATCGACGAGTTTATCTGCCGCTGGTAGCTTTTTTAGCGCTACCTCATTGTGTGGAGGAAGTTCCGCTGTCGCTGTTTCTGCGATAGGCGTTACTGATTCAGCTTTAGCAGTCGCTACAGGTGCAGCAACGGATAGCTTGCTTTGCATGTAGGTAACGATTTCACCAAGAGTACGACACTCAGCTAAGTCTTCAGGGTTTAGCTCTGGCAGCGTTGGTAGCTGGTCTTGAACCGTACCCAAGATCTCAACGCGTTTAATCGAATCGATACCAAGGTCAGCTTCCATGTCCATCGCTAGGTCGAGCATTTCTGCTGGGTAGCCTGTTTTGTCGGCAACCACTTCCATCATAGTTGATTGAACGTGAGCAGGGTTTAGGTCGTTGCTCGTGCTTTCTACAGCGGCTTCTGGAGCAGGAGCTACTGTCGCTGCTTCCGAATTCGGAGCTAGCTTGCTGTTCATGTAGTCTACAATTTCACCCAGAGTACGACACTCAGCTAGGTCTTCAGGGTTTAGCTCTGGCAAGGTTGGTAGTTGGTCTTGAACCGTACCAAGGATCTCAACACGTTTGATTGAGTCGATGCCAAGGTCAGCTTCCATGTCCATTGCTAGGTCGAGCATTTCTGTTGGGTAGCCCGTTTTATCCGCTACTACGCTCAGCATTGTGCTTTGAACTTGTTCTGCGTTTAAACCGTTTGATATTGCTGATACTTGAGCCGCTACTGGAGCAGAAGCAGGAAGCTTGCTGTTCATGTAGGCTACGATTTCGCCTAGAGTGCGACATTCAGCCAAGTCTTCAGGGTTTAGCTCTGGAAGAGTCGGTAGTTCGTCTTGAACCGTACCTAGAATTTCAACACGCTTGATTGAGTCGATACCAAGGTCAGCTTCCATGTCCATTGCTAGGTCTAGCATTTCAGTCGGGTAGCCCGTCTTTTCTGCTACCACTTCTAGCATCGTCTTCTGAACGACAGCGGCATCTAAACCGCTAGCTGCTTGAACTGAAGTTGCTGCAGTTTGAGCGACTACAGGAGCAGAAGCCGGAAGCTTGCTGTTCATGTAAGCAACGATTTCGCCAAGAGTACGACACTCAGCTAAGTCTTCAGGGTTTAGCTCTGGAAGAGTAGGCAGTTCATCTTGAACCGTACCAAGAATCTCAACACGTTTAATTGAATCGATACCAAGGTCTGCTTCCATATCCATTTCTAGATCAAGCATTTCCGTTGGGTAACCTGTCTTCTCAGCAACTACTTCTAGCATGGTTTGTTGAACGACTTTTGCATCAAGACCGTTAGCTGTTTGAACAGGAGCGGTTGCGCTTGGCTGTCCTGCAACAGGCGCAGATGCAGGCATCTTGCTGTTCATGTAAGTAACGATTTCACCAAGAGTACGACACTCAGCTAGATCTTCAGGGTTCAGCTCAGGTAGGTTTGGCATTTCGTCTTGAACGGTACCAAGGATCTCTACGCGCTTGATTGAGTCGATACCAAGGTCTGCTTCCATGTCCATTTCTAGATCAAGCATTTCCGTTGGGTAACCGGTTTTCTCAGCGACCACTTCTAGCATCACTTTTTCAGCATCGGCTGATTGTACTGCTACTGGAGCAGCCACAGGAGCTGGTTGCGCTTTAACTGGCACAGGCTGAGCTGCAACAGGTGCTGCCGCTTGAGCCGCTACTTGTGGGGCAGGAGCGGCTTTCTGTACCGGAGCTTGTTGAGCTGCTGTCTTTTGAAGCGGTGCAGCTTGAACCGGCGCAGCTTGAACAGGAGCAGCTTGCACTTGAACTACAGGCTGTTGAACGATAGCTGCTGAAGTAGCTTGAATCGCTGGCTTAGCATTTACAGAAGCAACGAAGGTTGGTTGTGCCGTTTGTACTGAACCTTGCGTCAGCATATTAAGTGCTGAATTGTTGCTGTGTGCTTGCATCTCTAGGTAATGAGCGTGAGCTTTTAGCGTTTCAGCTTGGTGCTGGTGGAACATCTCCATAGAACGCTGTAGGTTCTCAGGAATTGCTACGCCTGCTGTTGCCATTTTCGCTTGCTCAGACATTAGGGTGTTGAATGTGTCACCGTATTGCTGAGGAATCGCCAAGAATTGCTGATGTACTTCTGCTGCTTGTTGTTGAGCATTGAAGAACGATTGCCGTGAAGACTCATCAACGGTTACTGAAGCTGCAGGCTGACTAGTCGCTGGGGCTGTTTGAACCACTTGTGGCTGTTGAGCTGCTGTTACTACTTGTGCACTTGGTGCTGGAGCAGCTGACTGTTGTACATTTGAAGCTTGAGGAGCAGCCACAGGTACTTCAACGATTTCTGTTTTAATCACTTCTTTTTCCACGATTTTCTCGACTTCAACTTTCACTTCAACAATCTCAGTCTTTTCGGTGACGTTGCCCGAAGCCAATGATTGATCCATTTTCTTACGAGTAGCAGGGCTGATGTAGTTGGTTGCATTCAGCTTGATGTTCATTGGTGATGCCTTCGCAGGTTCAGCAATGTCAGCTTGGTAAGGGTCAATGTTGTCTAATGAAACACCTGCTACGCAAAGTTGAACCGCAGCTAAACGAAGCTGTTGGTCACTGTCGCCTTTAGGGCTTGGGTTGATGCTGATTGCGTAAAGTTCTTCGTTCTTATCAGCCAGTGTTTTTTCAACCAGCTTTTGAAGAATGTTCTTTGGACCGAACTCAACGAATACACGCGCGCCTGCTTCATACATCGCTTCAATTTGCTCGCTGAAACGAACCGATTGCAGCATGTGCTGTTTGAATGCTTTCTTGATTGCTTTAGCGTCTTTGCTGTGCAGTTTGCCCGTTGCGTTTGAGTAAAGCGGCAGCGTTGGAGCGCTGAATGAAGCTTTATCAATTGCAGCAGCAAATGGTTTTTGAGCGTGAGCAACAAGCTGTGTGTGGAAAGCACCAGACACTGGCAGAGTAATCGCTTTGAAGCCTTGTTCAGTTAGCGCTTGTGCTGCTTGTTGAACCGTCGCAGTTGGACCTGCAATAACCAGTTGAGTCGGAGCGTTGTAGTTGGCAATACTCACGCCTTCAAATTGGCTGATGCAGCTTTCAACGGCTGGAAGCTTGTCTGCGTCTAAGATGACCGCAAACATAGTACCGCTGTCGCCTTGTTCAGTTGTCGCAGCCATCGCATCGCCACGAGCGAAAGCTAGCTGGTAGTAATCGTCCTGCGAGATAACACCCGAAGCACATAGTGCGCTTAGTTCACCAAAGCTGTGGCCTGCGACCATGTCTGCTCTGAAGCCAGCTTGAGTCATGATGTCGAACTGACCCATAGATACAGTACCAATTGCACTTTGCGCATTGGCCGTGTTGGTTAACACAGCTTCTTGAGCTTTGGTTGCTTCTGGTGTGAAGGTTGGAATTGGGAACAGAATTTGGGACAGAGCCGTTTTCTTGTGCTGACCAAATACTTGATCCGCTTGAGCAAGCTGTTGGCGCATCTCTGGGTAATGACAAGCAAGCTCCCGACCCATGTTTAGATATTGCGAACCTTGACCTGCAAATAGCGCTGCTACTTTACCAGTGCCGTTTTCAGCAATTAGTGCCGACTCACGGTAGCTAGTACCGTTTGGCATCTGCCAATGTGTTTTGGTTTGGCTCTCAAGCATAGAAACCGCTTGAGTCAGTTGAGCTTGAAGGTCTGCTTGGTCAGTTACAACTAAACCAATACGAGCATGCTTAGCGTTAACTTCGCGTAGAGCGTGTTGCTCAGCAAGCGCTTCTAATTTGAACGCAGCATCGGTAACTTGAGTAGAAACCTGCTTCAATTCATTGATCAATGCTTGACGAGATTCTGCGCTGAATAACAGAGTTTGCGGCACTTGGCGTTGACGGTATTTGTCACCGCGAGCGTGCTCTGGCGTGTACTCTTCCAATACAACGTGGAAGTTAGTGCTACCAAAACCAAATGAGCTAATACCTGCACGGCGTGGTGTGCCGTCGACATGTTTCATCCAAGGACGAGTTTGTGTGTTTAGGTAGAACGGTGAATTCTCGATATCAAGTTTAGGATTTGGAGCCGATACGTTGATCGTTGGCGGCAGTACCTTATGGTGCAGTGCCAGTGCAGCTTTGATTAAACCTGCGGTACCCGCAGTTGATTTGGTGTGGCCAATCTGAGATTTCACAGAGCCTAACGCAATGTGTTGCTTCTCCTCATTGTTCTCGCTGAATACTGAGTTTAAGCCACCAAATTCAGCAACATCACCCGCTGCTGTACCTGTGCCGTGCGCTTCTAAAAGGCCAAGTGTATGCGGTGCGAAACCTGCATCATCGTAAGCTCGTTTCAGTGCTTTTGCTTGTCCTTCAGGGCGAGGTGCGTAAATACTCTTGAACTTACCATCCGAAGAAGAACCCACCCCTTTAATCACTGAGTAGATTCTGTCGCCGTCGCGTTCAGCATCTTCAAGGCGCTTAAGAGCAACCATGCCGATGCCTTCACCAATCATCATGCCTTTTGAGTCGATGTCGAAAGGTTGAATGGTTTCATTAGTAGTGAATGCTGGAGTTTTAGAGAAGCTCATGTACATGGTTGGTGAGTTATCAGTACACACACCACCTGTGATCATCATTTCACTGCGGCCTTCAACCAGCTCACTAAGAGCCATGCGCATTGCGGCTAGAGAACCTGCACACGCAGCATCTACCACACAGTTGATGCCACCAAGGTCAAAGCGGTTAGCGATACGACCTGAAATTACGTTACCTAATGAACCAGGGAATGAGTTCTCTTCCCAGTGGATGTATTGGTCTTGGAATTTTTTGATCAGCATTTCGCTGTCTTCGTCGTTGATGCCACTGCTCTTGAAGACTTTTTTCAAAACAGGGTATTGAAGACGAGCATTCAAGCTTTGAGCGAGCTTCTGACCACCGCCTACACCGAGTGTAATACCGATCTTATCGCGATCGTAACCTTCAGGAAGTTTCGCATCTTCAAGTACTTCTTTTGCCACGATCAGAGATAGCAGCTGTGACGTATCAGTCAGTTCTAGGATATTTGGCGGAAGGCCGAATTCCATAGGGTTGAAGTCAACTTCTGGGATGAAGCCACCGCGCTTACAGTAAGATTTGTCTGGCGTAGTACGATCTGAATCGTAGTAATCTTCTGGGCGCCAGTGTGTATCAGGCACTTCGGTAATTGCATCGATCTTTTCGCTGATCAAATCCCAGAATTTGTTTAGGTAGCGAGAGTTCGCAAACATGCTTGCCATACCAACGATAGCAATAGGCATGTCTTTAAGACGTTTATTAAGTCGAGTGTCGTCGACTGATTCCGGTGTATTTTTTTCGGGTTGGCTCATTATGAGTCTCCACTTGAAATCACTGAGGGCGATGTCGTGTTTTGAGGCTGCGCTTTTAATTGAATCGAAAATAAATCTGAAACAGATTTGGGCAAACGCAGCTGAAGAGTAAGGCTGCCGAAAGTTGGCCACCTGACTGAAATAGGGGGTGCGAAGTTCATTGACTTGCAGACGTTGAGAACGTGTTTCATGCGTGAAGGGGGTATTCGAATGTGAGGTTAATGTCCATTTAAATCCTGTCCAAAGTACTGCTTTATGCAAAGCAGGTATCCGCAATAAAAACGTGTGAATTTGTTTAATGGTTGAGCAGGCTACCCGAGGTGAGTGGCCGATACAATGCTCCCAGAGGCCACTATGATCTGTTCAGACCAGATGATTTTACTGAACTTTTGTTTTTTGTATTTTTAATGCAATTAACTTATTGATAATTAATGGATATGAGTAGTTTTTTAGTGTTTATGCTCTATTTTTTGACTTGGTGAGATCTATGTCAGATTTTTGTAAGTAACATTTAATAGATGCTTGTTCCGTAAGGCTAAGTGTGATCTGTGTTTTAATTTGTTATTATTTGAAAAATTAGTTTTAAGTCCGCATATGAAGGGTGTTTCCTGCCCAAATTCTCTATGTTTCTCTCAAAACATAGGTGAGTTAAATTTGTTCGTTTTGATGTTTTATTGATGGCTTTATGAATAGTGATTTTTAAGAAGTGAGTGCTCAAAAGATGGAAACACCAGTCGTTGATTTGTGGCTTTGTTCTCTAAGCAATTTGGATGAAGGTACTGATCATGTGTCGTGCCTTAAACAGAAACTGACCGACGATGAAGTCGCTAAGGTTGAGCGTTATCGAATGCCTTCATCTCAGATCCAAGCGCTCTATGTTCGTAACTACTTACGAGAGGTTCTGTCGATCTACTCTGATTTGACGGCTGAAGAGTGGCGATTTGAGTATGGTGAAAAAGGCAAACCAAGCTTGATTGCAGAGCAGCAACACAAAACCGGACTGAATTTCAATATTAGCCACAGTCAAGATCATTTACTGATTGCTGTCTGCCGAACGAAAGGGCAACCACTACAGCTTGGGGTGGATATAGAACATGCAAGAAGCTCGACCAACATCGCGGCGATCATGAAGCATTACTTTTCGGAATTTGAGATTAACGATTTACTCGAGCTGGATGAGGTATCTCAAAGAGAACGTTTTTTTGATTTGTGGGCACTGAAAGAGTCGTACATCAAAGCGACAGGTAAGGGGTTGGCCACATCATTGAAAAGTTTTTCGTTCGATTTTTCCAATCTAACTCAACAAACGCTGCCAGTTCATTCGTCGGGTTTACGACCAGAGTTACATGGAGGAATCATTGTCCATAACGGTGTAGGGTTGGATGCTGCTGAAAATGACAATACTTCAACAGATTGGCAATGCAGTTTAGGAAGGCTGGATAACCAGTTTCGATTTGCCGTGACGCTTGGTGGTGCAACGCTTCCTATGCAATTAGAGATTAAGTGCTTCCCCAAATCGAAGCTACTTGGCTGAGTTTACGTTCGTTACACTAGAACCTTTAGCTTCTAATCTTGAACACGGCTCGCTCTCAGCCATTCGTAATATTGGCTAACTCGTTTCGCCAAGCATCGCTTTTAATACTTCTGCGGGTACAGGCTGAAGTTGTTTGTCTTTATCTAGGCAAACCATCTCGATATCACCAATCACGGCAGGTTTGGTTGCATCTTTACGCCATACCTCTTGTCGCCATAAGGTTTTGTATTTGCCATCGAGCTCAAAAGAGGTTCGGATATCGCAGATCTCTGCGAACTCAACGCCGTCTTGAAAGGTCATATTGGCTTTATACACCGCAAACCCCAGTCCATGTTCATTCCACAACTCTGCCAGTTTATCGCTGCCCAACACATGCTCGCGCGCACGCTCAAAGTATTTAAGAAAGTTAGGGTGATAAACCACACCTGAGTGATCGGTATCTTCGTAGTAAATCTGTACTGGGTGATGGTAGATCTGACTCATGGGTATCAACTCTTGGTAAGTAGTGGGACAGTAAATCTGGCTAAGTTGTGCAGCACTCTACAGGATAGGTCGAAATTACTTCAAGGCATCATCGGTAATGTGGCTTTTGGTCAGACCTCATTCATTACTATTACATTGGTCAGCTTCCACCCATTTACAAATATTCTATGTGTCATTTTCCACCCATTAATTTTTGTAGCGAGTTAGCGGCAACTGCAGGCAGATCTGATGAAGCCTTGCGGTTAAAGGCTTGTTAATGGATTGTGTCAATGTGGCGCGCTAATTGCCTTAGTGAAAGCACGCAGTTCCCATTGAAGGGCTGCTTTGTTTACTAAGGAGAATAATAATGTTTAAGCCTCTTACCCTGCTGTCTGTATCTGCTCTGGCGCTCACAAGTTTTAATGCTGCTGCAAACTGTGACCCTGGTGAAATCGTGATTAAATTCAGTCATGTAACCAATACCGATAAGCACCCGAAAGGCATCGCCGCTTCTTTACTGGAAGAGCGAGTAAACACAGAAATGAATGGAAAAGCTTGTATGCAAGTTTTCCCTAACTCAACACTTTACGATGATAATAAGGTACTGGAAGCCCTGTTAAATGGTGATGTTCAAATGGCGGCGCCATCGCTGTCAAAATTTGAGAAGTTCACTAAGAAATACCGCATTTTTGACCTTCCTTTCCTATTTGAAGACGTAGAAGCCGTTGACCGTTTCCAAAACTCAGAATCTGGTGAAAAGCTGAAGAACGCGATGAAGCGTCGTGGCCTGCAAGGTCTTGCGTTTTGGCACAATGGCATGAAACAGATGTCGGCGAACAAACCTCTTATCAGCCCTGAAGATGCAAAAGGTTTGAAATTCCGTGTTCAAGCATCGGATGTATTGGTGGCTCAGTTTGAACAACTGGGTGCTAACCCACAGAAGATGTCTTTCAAAGAAGTATACGGTGGCCTACAAACTAAGGTTATCGATGGCCAAGAGAACACATGGTCAAACATCTACGGTAAGAAGTTCTTTGAAGTACAAGACGGCGTGACCGAAACTAATCACGGTATCCTTGATTACCTGGTAGTAACGTCGAACGACTTCTGGAAAGACCTACCTGAAGATGTACGTACGCAACTTGGCACAATCGTTCAAGAAGTGTCTGAGACTCGTAACGCAGAATCTTCAAAAGTTAACCTAGCGAACAAAAATAACATCATCGAAGCGGGTGGTGAGGTTCGTACGCTTACGCCTGAACAGCGTGAAGCATGGGTAGCTGCACTTCAACCAGTATGGAAGAAGTTTGAAAAAGACATCGGTTCAGACCTTATCGATGCAGCGTTAGCTTCAAACCAATAACACCGCTAAGGGAGTGGCGAGTATTCGTCACTCCTTATTAAAACAATTATAAGCGGAGTCAATTATGGAAAAGCCTCAAATGGAACAACCAAATTCTAGCGAATCAGCACTGGAAACCTCTCTTTTTTCCAAAGTCGGAAGAGTTACGGATGTGATTGAAGAGTCACTAATCGCATTTTTCCTTGGCGCAATGACGCTACTTACTTTTGCCAACGTGGTATTTCGATACGCATTCAATGACAACATCTTATGGGCACTGGAACTGACCGTGTTCATGTTTGCTTGGATGGTGTTAGTGGGCGCATCTTATGGCGTTAAAAAACACTTCCACATTGGTGTTGATGTGATCATCAACCTTGCCCCAGAAAAGCTACGCAAAGTGTATGCGCTCATCGCCGTGACAAGCTGCCTAGCATTTTCAATCTTACTTCTTATCGGTTCTTGGAATTATTGGTACCCATTCGCGACCGATCGCGCATGGTACGAGACCGACGATATTCCAATGCCAGAGATGCTTCAGTTTCTTGCTGACTGGCTGAATGAAGGCGAGCGATACGAGAAACTGCCACGTTTTATTCCTTATATGGCGCTGCCGATTGGTATGGCAATGCTAACGTTCCGTTTTGCTCAAGTTGCTTACCAAGTCGTAACAGGCAAGCTTGACCGCATGATTGCAGGACACGAAGCCGAAGAAGAGCTGGATGCGTTGAAAGCAGACGTGCTAGCGGGCTCTGACGAAGATGCGACAGCGGTATTGAATTCGACTCCGCAGAACAAAGCGAATGAGTCGAGTACAAAATCTAACGGTAAGGAAGACTAATCATGGCAATGTTATTTCTATTTTTAATGGTAATTGCTTTCATGTTGGTCGGTGTACCAATTGCAATTTCCCTCGGTTTATCGAGCGTAATATTCTTATTGATGCACTCAGATGCGTCATTAGCTTCAGTCGCACAAACGCTGTTTAATGCATTTGCAGGCCACTACACACTCTTAGCGATCCCTTTCTTTATCTTGGCCTCTAGTTTCATGTCTACAGGTGGTGTGGCGAAACGTATTATCCGTTTTGCTATCGCAATGGTCGGCTGGTTCCGCGGCGGTTTAGCGATGGCGTCGGTTGTGGCATGTATGATGTTCGCAGCGTTATCTGGATCGTCTCCAGCAACGGTAGTGGCAATCGGTAGTATTGTTATCGCTGGTATGATCAAAAACGGCTACACAAAAGAGTTCGCGGCAGGGGTTATCTGTAATGCGGGTACTTTGGGTATCTTGATTCCACCGTCAATCGTGATGGTAGTTTACGCTGCGGCGACGGATGTATCTGTAGGTCGTATGTTCCTCGGTGGCGTGATTCCTGGTCTGTTGGCAGGTGTGATGTTGATGATTGCTATCTACATTGCAGCACGTATTAAGAAGATTCCTGCACAGCCTTTTGTGGGCTGGGGTGAGATGTTCGCAGCAGCAAAAGACGCAAGTTGGGGTCTGCTACTGATTGTCATCATTTTGGGTGGTATCTACGGCGGTATCTTTACACCGACGGAAGCGGCGGCTGTTGCAGCGGTATACGCGTTCTTTATTGCCAACTTTATCTATAAAGATATGGGGCCTTTCGCTGACAAGAAGAATACAAAGCCTGCTTTGGTTAAGGTGTTCCAAACCTTCTTCCATAAAGATACCAAAGACACGCTCTATGATGCCGGCAAGTTGACGATCATGCTGCTGTTTATCATTGCCAATGCTCTGATTCTTAAGCATGTACTGACAGAGGAACGCATTCCTCAGATGATCACTGAGTCTATGCTTTCTGCAGGCTTAGGTCCGATCACCTTCTTGATTGTGGTGAACGTTCTACTCTTGATTGGTGGGCAGTTCATGGAGCCATCAGGCTTGCTGATCATCGTAGCACCTTTGGTATTCCCAATTGCAATTGCACTTGGCATCGACCCTATTCACCTAGGTATCATGATGGTGGTGAACATGGAGATAGGGATGATAACGCCGCCTGTCGGGCTCAATCTGTTTGTGACAGCAGGTGTCGCCAAGATGTCGATGATGAACGTGGTGAAAGCGGCATTGCCTTGGGTAGGCGTGATGTTCTTATTCCTGATTATCGTAACTTACGTACCTTGGGTATCAACATGGTTACCAACCACGTTGATGGGGCCAGAGATCATAACCAAGTAGCTATTTGAGTCATTCACTGACATGGAATTTAATCCATAAAAAATGAGGAGGTCGCTAGACCTCCTCATCTATATTTCTGCCACGATTTGAATGAGGCTTTATCTGCTCATACAAAGCGCGTTTTGCCTCTAATTCTGGCGTGTGTAGATCGACATGATTGTCAGCATAAAAAATACCATCTATCTCGAAAGTATCGGTAATCGATGGCACTTTTGTTTTCTCACCCATAACCACTTCCTTATTATATTTATTGCATAACATCCTGTTGTCGAAATAAGTATAGGTGATCTTGCTCCCAAATCTAATTTAGTTTGGTTCTACCTTATAAGATTCTTTCGTTAGCTGGTGCTTTTGCATCTTATCGTAGAGGGTTTTCCTCGGTAATTGCAGCCTCTCCATGGTCTCTTTTATACTGCCATTGCATTCAATAAGTGCCTGCTTCAACGTGTTTTTTTCAAAGTCAGACACCAGTTCTGCCAAAGACAGTTCTTGAGTGACTTGATTGGTGTTGTCTGATAAGTGAGAAAGCTTACCTAAAAGTACAAACCGCTCAGCTGTATTACGCAATTCTCGTACATTTCCCGGCCAATCATGAGCCAAAAGTGCGTGCAGCTCCTTTTGTGGAAGGGCAGGGGCAGTCTTGCCATAACGCGCCGCAGCGACCAGTAGGAAGTGGTGGAAGAGTGCTGGGATATCTTCTTGTCGGCTTCTTAACGGCGGTAAATCTAAGGTCACAACATTGAGTCGATAATAGAGGTCTTGGCGGAAAGTGCCTTCTTCAGCGGCTTTCTTTAGGTCGACTTTGGTTGCTGCTATCACTCGAATATCTAGTGGCACTAAACCGTTTGAACCAACTCGCTCAATAACGCGTTCTTGTAAGACGCGTAATAGGCGAATTTGTGCCTGCATCGGCATGGATTCAACTTCATCTAAGAATAGAGTTCCGCCTTGAGCAAACTCGAATTTACCCACTCGCTTGCTTTCTGCGCCCGTGAATGCCCCTTTTTCATGGCCATACAGTTCACTCTCAATCAGGTTTTCAGGAACAGCACCACAGTTGACCGCGACAAAGTTTTGCTCTCGACGGCTGCTTTGTTCATGCAGAGAACGTGCTACTAACTCTTTACCTGTACCTGTCTCGCCAAACAATAATATATCGGCATTGGTGTCGGCAATATGGGTGATGATGGAGCGCAGCTCAGTCATGGATTGCGTATCACCAATGATTCTAGGGCCGAGCGCTTGGCTGGCTTTGAGTGAACGTTTTAACTCAAGGTTCTCTAGTGTGAGCTGACGTTTTTCTATCGCTCGCTTAGTGGTTTCGACTAGGCGTTCATTAGCGAAAGGTTTTTCAATGAAGTCATAGGCGCCGTATTGGATGGCTTGAACGGCCATTGAAATATCGCCGTGACCAGTAATCATGATCACAGGGATCTCTTTGTCTTTGTGCATTACGGTGTTGAGCAGATCATGCCCGGATAGACCCGGTAAACAGATATCAGTGATGATCACGTGAGGTAAGCCGTTTTCTTGAATCGCGAGCAGAGCAGACTCCGCGTCGGGAAAGAATTCGGCATCAATGTTGGCGAGCTCGAAGCTCTGTTCTATCGCCATTCTTAGGTCGGATTCATCATCAATGAAATAGACGTGACACATAGTGATTCCTTTACTTCTTTGTATTCTGGTTATTGCTGAGTTTTTGCTTGCTGTTCTTGTTCAACAAGGGGCAGCTCTATGCTGAATCGAGCACCGCCTTGAGGGCTACTACCGGTAACGAGCTTGCCATTTATTCCGCTGATTATTTGTTGAGAAATCGATAGTCCAAGTCCAAGTCCGTTTTTCTTGGTGGTATGAAAGGGTTCAAAAAAGTTTCCGTTCGAAGGGGAGGTGAAGCCGGGGCCGTTATCATCGACATGAATCAACAAGGTATTGGCCTGTTGATGGTCGGACTCTCTAATCTCTAACAGAATAGCTAATTGTTTGTCATCTTGTTGTTCCACCGCCTGAATCGCGTTGGTCAGCAGGTTAATGATCACCTGTTCCAGTTGAATGGCGTTGGCGAGCACGCAAGCATCAAAGGTCTCAGGGAGTTCGTTGACCTTAACTCGCTCGCTCTTGAGTTGTGGCTTCATCAGCTCTTTCGATGAATGTAAAACTGGGAGTATTTGTAAGGTGTGTAGCTCTTCCGCAGTAGATTTTTTGGCGAACGAGCGAAGCTGGTGGCTGATTTTCGCCATACGATCAGTGAGTGCCGAGATTCGCGATAGATTGTCATCGACACGATCGGTTTTTTCTTTGGCAAGAAACAATCGGCCGTTGTCGGCATAACTGCGAATCGCGGCAAGCGGGTTATTCAGTTCGTGACTGATGCTCGCTGACATCTGCCCTAGCACTGCTAGTTTGGCGGCTTGGATGAGCTCGTCTTGGGTTTGCCTCAGAACATGCTCGGTTTCGATACGGTGTTTGATCTCAACATGTAACTCCGATGTACGTTCAAGCACTTGAAATTCGAGTTTTTGCTTGGCTTCGGATTGCAGCCTGTCTATCTGTGCTCGTCTTTGTTGTCTATGGTGGTTGAGCTGCATTGTTAGATAAATAATCGCAAAGATTAGGCTCAAAACAACAAGGTAAGCAACCAAGTCCCACCAAACTAAGTGGGTTGGAGAAAATACCCGTATGGTGAGTCTTGGTTCGGCTAGGAAACGCGAAGAACTAAAGAACTGCTCTTGGACGAGTTTGTGTGGCGACTCAATACGACTGGTGGCACTGTCTAAATCGCCGGAGAAGTGCAGGCTTTCTATTTTTGTATCGAGATACTGCCTGCTTTCTTGAATTCGAGTGTGTTGTACTTCGCTTAGCGGCTGAAGGCTTTTGAACAGCCACTCAGGGTTACTCGACATAAATACAATTTGATCTTTATCGTCAGCAACAAAAAAACTCTGTTTGCCTTTCCAACTTGCTTCAATCAGCGATAAATCCATCTTTACGACAATGACGCCAATAATCTCGGCGGCATAGGAGACGGGGTAAGAATAATAATAGCCTCGCTTTCCAGAGGTTGAACCTAGCGCAAAATATTGATTTTCATTGCCAATAATCGCTTCTTGAAAGTAGGGGCGGAAAGCAAAGTTACGACGAATAAAAGAACGCGGTTGATTCCAGTTACTGGCTGCAATGGTGGTGCCGATACTGTCTAGTAGGTAGGTGTCGGATGCTTGAATCACCGAGTTTACGTGCTCTAGATAACGATTAGTGAGTTCGATTTGCGCAGAGTTACTTGGAGAGTGCAGGGCATCGACCAGCTCTTTGTCTTTTGAAAGCAGCTCGGGAATGTGCGCGAACTTATCCAATTGGCTTGAAATATGAACAGAAAAGCGGTCCAGCTTAGATTGATGATCATTTAACAAACTTTCATGGCTCGTGCTCCACACCCAATGACCGCCAAACACCATCAGTAAACTGTATGTGACCATTAACAGTATTGGGATTTTAAAAGCTTGAAACATGAAGGCTCTCCGCTGATTTCTTTGGTAAACAATCAAGCCTGTCTTCTCTCGTTTATGGTAGCAAATAGCGGTAGTTTTTGCTGAAAGCAGAGAGTGAACAGATGGATGTAGGTTAAGGGTTTGTAACGGGGATTGTTGAAAAAGTTATCGACTCTGAGGGGTAAAACAAGAGCAAGATCTCTTTTTAAGGTTTTTAGCAAAAAAAGCCCTCGATTCCCTTGAAAAAGTCGCTATTGTCCCCATTTCTGTTGTGCTAAGTGATGATTTGATCGTTTTTGTATCACTTAGTTGGACGAATTTAGAGCATTCATCATCATGCAGAGGTGAACGGCTCGACAGAGATTAAACAGATCGCTAGAATGTCGCGTCTAAAATTTCTGTCCTGAGGCTAATCGGAGATACCTTTCTTGTTTCTGAAAACAAGCTTTATTGCGTTTTAATCGACGTGTGAAGAACGAAGATATCGCTGATTAGTCTGGTGTTTGGTTGAATAATCAATTCAGACATCAATGCTCGATTTTAAATTAGGTGTTCGGATAGAGCACTACACAAGGATGCAGCCAACAACGTCTGCTTTTGAATTAAAGCTAAGTTACGGCTCATATGCTCAGATTACTGAGCCAGTTTTGAGGTTTATATAATGCAAGTTACTGTTGAAACGCTAGAAGGCCTAGAGCGCCGTCTTAATATTACTGTTCCTGCTGCTAACATCGAAGATGCAGTTACAGCTGAACTACGCAACATCGCGAAAAACCGTCGTTTCGATGGTTTCCGTAAAGGCAAAGTGCCAATGAAGATGGTTGCTAAAATGTACGGCAAAGCAGTACGTCAAGACGTGATGGGCGAAGTAATGCAACGTCACTTCATCGAAGCGATCGTTAAAGAGAAAATCAACCCAGCTGGCGCACCTACTTTCGCACCAGTTGAAAACAACGAAGGCGCTGACCTAGTATTCAACGCAACTTTTGAAGTTTACCCAGAAGTTGAGCTGAAAGGTCTAGAAAACATCACTGTTGAGAAACCAGCAGTAGAAGTTAAAGAAGCTGACGTTGAAGAGATGATCGAAACTCTACGTAAGCAACAAGCAACTTGGACTGAAGTTGAAGCTGCTGCTGACGCTGGTTCTCGTGCAACTATCGACTTCGTTGGTTCTATCGACGGTGAAGAGTTTGAAGGCGGCAAAGCTGAGAACTTCCCACTAGAGATGGGCGCTGGTCGCATGATCCCTGGCTTCGAAGACGGTATCGTTGGTAAAACAGCAGGTATGGAATTCGAAATCGACGTAAACTTCCCAGAAGATTACCACGCTGAAAACCTAAAAGGTAAAGCAGCTAAGTTCTCTATCAAGCTGAACAAAGTTGAAGCTCGTGAACTTCCAGAACTAAACGAAGAATTCGTTGCTAAGTTCGGCGCAACTGACGGCGTTGAAGGTCTTAAAGCTGAAGTTCGTAAGAACATGGAGCGTGAGCTTAAGCAAGCTGTTAAGAACCGCATCAAAGAGCAAGCTATCGACGGTCTAGTTAACGAAAACAACATCGACGTACCTTCTGCTCTAATCGATCAAGAGATCGGTGTTCTACGTCAACAAGCTGCTCAACGTTTCGGTGGCAACACTGAAGCTGCTGACCAACTTCCACGTGAGCTGTTCGAAGAGCAAGCTAAACGTCGCGTAGTTGTAGGTCTTCTACTTGGTGAAGTAATCAAGACTGAAGAGCTAAAAGCTGACGACGAGAAAGTTAAAGCTATCATCGAAGAGATGGCTACAGCATACGAAGATCCAACAGAAGTTATTGCTTACTACGAGCAAAACGAGCAAATGATGAACAACATGCGCAACGTTGCTCTAGAAGAGCAAGCTATTGATGCAATCATCGCTAAAGCTCAAGTTTCTGATAAAGAAGTTAGCTTCAACGAGCTAATGAATCAGCAACCTGCTTAATATAGTAATATCTGACGTAGAAGGTTGACGTACGGTCAACAATTCTGCTAACAATGGTCCGTATGATTTAATCATTCGGGCCATTTATTTTAGGGACATAAGAATATGAGCTACCAAGAAAAAAATACAATGCCATCGATTATGGACGCACTAGTTCCTATGGTGGTTGAACAGACTTCCCGTGGTGAACGTTCTTACGATATTTATTCTCGTCTATTAAAAGAACGTATCATTTTCTTAACAGGTCAAGTGGAAGACCACATGGCAAATCTTGTCGTGGCTCAACTGCTTTTCTTGGAATCAGAAAACCCAGACAAAGATATCTATCTTTACATCAACTCACCTGGCGGTAGCGTAACAGCAGGCATGTCTATCTACGACACAATGCAGTTCATCAAGCCAAACGTGAGCACAGTATGTATGGGTCAAGCTTGCTCTATGGGTGCATTCTTACTAGCGGGTGGTACTCCTGGTAAGCGTCACGTGCTTCCAAACTCACGTGTAATGATTCACCAGCCACTTGGCGGTTTCCAAGGCCAAGCGTCTGATATTCAAATTCACGCGCAAGAGATCCTAACGATCAAACAAAAGCTAAACAAACTATTGGCAGAGCACACAGGTCAGCCTCTAGAAGTTGTTGAGCGCGATACAGATCGTGATAACTTCATGTCTGCTGATCAAGCAGTAGAATACGGCTTGGTGGATTCAGTTCTTAATCACCGCGGTCAATAATTGCAGGGCAATTGTTTAACGCAAAGTGATTCAAATTGATATACACTCAAGCATAGAAAGTTAAGGCTAAGAGGTTAGCGAATGACAGATAAAAGCAAAGAGGGTGGTAGCGGTAAACTGCTTTACTGCTCTTTCTGTGGCAAAAGCCAACACGAAGTTCGCAAGTTAATCGCAGGTCCTTCTGTTTACATTTGTGATGAATGTGTCGATCTTTGTAACGACATTATTCGTGAAGAAATTAAAGATGTTCTTCCTAAGAAAGAATCGGAATCGCTGCCAACGCCGCGTGAGATTCGTGAGCATCTTGACGACTATGTAATCGGTCAAGAATACGCGAAGAAAGTGCTAGCAGTTGCAGTTTATAACCACTACAAGCGTTTACGTAATGGTGATACGACAGCTGAAGGCGTAGAGCTAGGTAAGAGTAACATTCTTCTTATCGGTCCTACTGGTAGTGGTAAAACACTACTGGCTGAAACATTGGCTCGTTTCCTAGACGTTCCTTTCACAATGGCAGACGCAACAACACTAACCGAAGCGGGTTACGTGGGCGAAGATGTTGAAAACATCATCCAGAAGTTGCTTCAGAAATGTGATTACGACGTAGCGAAAGCGGAACGCGGCATTGTTTACATCGATGAAATCGACAAGATTTCTCGTAAAGCTGAAAACCCATCAATCACGCGTGACGTGTCTGGTGAAGGTGTACAGCAAGCTCTACTAAAACTTGTTGAAGGTACAGTAGCTTCAGTTCCACCTCAAGGTGGTCGTAAGCATCCACAGCAAGAGTTCTTGCAAGTGGACACGTCTAAGATCTTATTTATCTGTGGTGGTGCGTTTGCAGGCCTAGATAAAGTGATTGAACAGCGTGTAGAAACAGGTTCAGGTATCGGCTTTGGCGCAGAAGTGCGTTCAAAAGATGAAACCAAAACTATCGGTGAATTGTTCACTCAAGTAGAACCTGAAGATCTAGTGAAATATGGTCTGATTCCAGAATTCATTGGTCGTCTACCTGTGACAACAACACTGACAGAGCTTGATGAAGAAGCGCTAATCCAAATCCTATGTGAGCCAAAGAATGCACTTACAAAACAGTACGCAGCATTATTTGAGCTTGAGGATACAGAGCTAGAATTCCGTGAAGATGCTTTACGTGCCATTGCTAAGAAAGCAATGAACCGTAAAACAGGTGCTCGTGGTCTACGTTCTATCTTGGAGGGTGTTCTACTAGAAACTATGTACGAACTGCCATCTTCAACTGATGTAAGCAAGGTTGTGATTGATGAGTCGGTAATTAATGGTGAGTCAGAACCACTATTAATTTACAGCAACTCAGATAACCAAGCAGCTGTTGCAGAGTAGGTCTTTTTTAGACAAGTCACTCAAATTGAAAAAGGAGGTAAGCAATTACCTCCTTTTTTTTATTCTTCCATTGAATCCAGTCGTTTAAGCCCCATATACTGCTTTATAAGTTAAAGCGGAAGAGAGAAATATATGAACTTGGAACGTTCCGAGCGTATCGAAATCCCCGTGCTACCTCTACGTGATGTAGTGGTTTACCCACACATGGTTATTCCATTGTTTGTTGGTCGTGAAAAATCGATTACTTGCCTTGAATCGGCAATGGAAGCTAACAAACAAGTACTACTTGTAGCGCAGAAAGAAGCGGACACTGATGAGCCTTCAATTGACGACCTATTTAAAGTAGGAACTGTCGCTACCATTCTTCAGTTACTAAAGCTCCCTGATGGTACTGTTAAAGTGCTTGTCGAAGGTCAGCAGCGTGCAAAAATTCACCAATTCAAAGAAAGTGAGTTTTTCTTAGCGGACGCAGAATACGTTGTAACCTCAGAACTTGACGAAAAAGAACAAGAAGTGGTTGTTCGCAGCGCGATCAATCAATTCGAAGGCTTTATTAAGCTGAACAAAAAGATTCCACCAGAAGTTCTAACATCTCTGAACGGTATTGATGAGGCAGCTCGCCTTGCTGATACGATTGCTGCACACATGCCACTTAAACTGGTAGACAAGCAGCACGTTCTAGAAATCTTAGATGTGACTGAACGTCTGGAATTCTTGATGGGCCAAATGGAGTCAGAAATTGACATCTTGCAAGTTGAAAAACGCATTCGTGGCCGCGTTAAGAAGCAAATGGAAAAATCTCAGCGTGAGTACTACCTGAATGAGCAAATGAAAGCGATTCAGAAAGAACTTGGCGAGATGGACGACGCTCCTGATGAATTCGAGACTCTGAAGAAGAAGATCGAAGACTCTAAGATGCCTCAAGAAGCTCGTGAAAAAACCGAGCAAGAACTGCAAAAACTGAAAATGATGTCGCCAATGTCTGCTGAAGCAACAGTAGTACGTAGCTACATTGATTGGATGGTGGGCGTTCCTTGGGCTAAGCGTTCAAAAGTGAAAAAGAATCTAGCGAAAGCGGAAGAGATCTTAAACGAAGACCACTACGGCTTAGAGCGTGTTAAAGAACGTATTCTTGAATACTTGGCAGTACAAAACCGTATCAACAAGCTAAAAGGCCCAATCCTTTGTCTTGTTGGTCCTCCTGGTGTAGGTAAAACCTCGCTAGGTCGTTCGATTGCTGCGGCAACGGGTCGTAAGTACACGCGTATGGCACTTGGTGGCGTTCGTGATGAAGCTGAGATTCGTGGTCACCGTCGTACGTACATCGGTTCACTTCCGGGTAAACTGATCCAGAAGATGTCTAAAGTTGGTGTTAAGAACCCACTGTTCCTATTAGATGAGATCGATAAGATGTCTTCTGATATGCGTGGCGACCCATCTTCAGCACTTCTAGAAGTTCTAGATCCAGAACAAAACAACGCATTTAACGATCACTACCTAGAAGTAGATTACGATCTGTCAGATGTTATGTTCGTGGCAACATCGAACTCGATGGACATTCCTGGGCCTCTACTGGACCGTATGGAAGTGATTCGTCTATCTGGTTACACAGAAGATGAGAAGCTGAACATTGCTAAGAGCCATTTACTGGACAAGCAAGTTCAACGCAACGGTCTTAAGCCTCATGAAATTGAGATTGAAGACTCTGCAATCATCGGCATCATTCGTTACTACACGCGTGAAGCGGGTGTACGTAGCCTAGAGCGTGAAATCTCAAAGATCTGTCGTAAAGCAGTGAAGAACATCTTGCTAGACAGCGATCTTAAGTCTGTAACGGTTAACATTGATAACCTGAAAGAGTACTTAGGTGTTCAACGCCACGACTTCGGTAAAGCGGATGAAAGCAACCGTATCGGTCAAGTAACAGGCCTAGCGTGGACTCAAGTGGGTGGTGATCTACTGACTATCGAGACCGAAGCAATGCCGGGCAAAGGTAAGCTAACGCAAACTGGCTCACTTGGCGACGTGATGAAAGAGTCGATTCAAGCGGCAATGACAGTGGTTCGTTCTCGTGCTGAAAAACTGGGTATCAACTCAGATTTCTACGAAAAACGTGACATTCACGTTCACGTACCAGAAGGTGCTACACCGAAAGATGGCCCGAGTGCGGGTATCGCAATGTGTACTGCACTTGTCTCTAGCTTGACGGGTAACCCGGTTAAAGCAGAGGTCGGTATGACAGGTGAAATTACCCTTCGTGGTGAAGTTTTACCTATCGGTGGCTTGAAAGAAAAACTGCTTGCTGCACACCGTGGCGGCATCAAAACTGTACTGATCCCTAAAGACAATGAGCGTGATTTGGAAGAGATTCCAGACAACGTAATCGCTGACTTGAAGGTGATCCCGGTTCAGTGGATTGATGAAGTACTCAAAGTCGCGCTAGAACGAGATCCGTCAGGGGTCGAGTTTGACGTGAAAAAATAGTGATGCATAGCAAAAATAAGTAAAGAATTACGCTGATAGGCCCGAAAAGGCTTGTCAGCGTTTTTTTTGGACGCTAAGTTATTGATCAAAGCGGCAGCCCTTTTGCAATAAGGCTTGCGGCTAAATTAAAACCAAAATGGAACGTACAGTCATCAGAAGTAGTCACAGATGACACATAGGGGAAAAACAGTGAATAAAACACAACTAGTAGAATCAATCGCAGAAAACGCAGACATCTCTAAAGCTTCAGCTGGCCGCGCTCTAGACGCATTCATCGAAGCAGTTGGCACAACGCTACAATCTGGTGACCAAGTTGCACTTGTTGGCTTTGGTACTTTCAGTGTTCGTACTCGTGCTGCTCGTACAGGTCGTAACCCAAAAACTGGTGAAGAGATCCAAATCGCAGAAGCTAAAGTACCTGGCTTCAAAGCGGGTAAAGCACTTAAAGACGCATGTAACTAATTTTCACTGCTGAAACCTCCATTTAAGAGGGGAAGGCAGTAAAATGCGTTTACTGTTTGAAAAATGATGTTTCATTCTTAAACAGTATGTGTACAAAGCACATTGAACTTATTTAAATTATGCGCATCCTACTGATGCGCATTTCTTTTTCTGATAATATCGCGTGAATAGATTTTTATTTTGAAGCCAATGCTTCATATCCGGAGAGCACTTAAATTATGATGGATCGATTACGCGAAGGCGTGAATAGCATCGCGGTAAAAATTATCCTTGGGTTGATTATCCTGTCATTCGTATTCGCAGGTGTAGGCAGCTACATCACCGGTGGCGGTAACAACGCAGCAGCTAAAGTTGGCAACACAGAAATTGCTCGTGGTGAGTTCGAACAGGCTTACCAAAACGAACGTAATCGTATGCAGTCTCAACTTGGCGATTACTTCGCGCAAATGCTTGCAGACCCTGCTTACGTAGAGTCTTTCCGTAAATCAGTACTTGATCGCATGATCAATGACGTACTGCTTGAGCAGCAAGCTGAGTCTCTAGGCCTACGAATCAGTGATTCTCAAATCCGCACCATGATTCTAGAAATGCCTCAGTTCCAAACGGCGGGTCAATTCGACCAAGAAGTTTACCAATCGGCACTACGTCGTGCAGGTTTCAGCGCAGAGAGCTTCGCTGAATACATGCGTCGTGACCTTATGCGCAACCAGCTTGTGACTGCACTTCAAGGCAGTGAATTCGTTCTTCAGGGCGAAATCGATACTCAGAGCAAGCTTATCGCACAAACTCGTGACATTCGCACAGTGACACTGTCTGTTGCTGACCTTGCAAAAGACATCGAGTTAACTGACGAGCAAATCGAACAGTACTACCAAGAGAACCCAGCAGCTTACACTCGTCCAGAGCAAGCTAAGGTATCTTACATTGAGCTTTCTGCTGAAGCGCTTAAGTCTCAGCTTGAAGTAAGCGATGAAGAAGCACAGAAATACTACCAAGAGCACCTAGACAAGTACTCAACGGAAGAGCAACGTAAAGTTAGCCACATCCTAGTTCAAGGCGATGACGAAGCGAAAGCTCAGGCAATCCTAGACGAGCTAAATGCAGGCGCTGATTTTGCTACGCTAGCGGAAGAGAAATCTGACGACTTCGGTAGTGCAGACGTTGGCGGTGACCTAGGTTGGATTGAGCGCGATGTTATGGACCCTGCATTCGAAGACGCGGCTTTCGCTCTTGAGAATATTGGCGATACTACTGGCCTAGTTAAATCTGATTTCGGCTACCACATCATCAAGCTAGACGAACTAAAAGCGTCTCAAGCTCAGCCTTACACTGAAGTAGCGGCAGAGATTAAGACAGAGCTTCTAGACCAACACGCAGTTGATCAGTTCTACGAGCAACAAACTGAGCTAGAAAAAGTAGCGTTTGAATTCCCAGATTCTCTAGATGATTCTGCAGAAGCTATCAACGCGAAGATCACAACGACAGATTTCATCTCTCAAGTTGACGCTCCAGAAGTTCTGATGACGCCTGCAGTTATGCAAGCTATCTTGAGCCCTGAAGTGAAAGAAGACGGTCTAAACTCGGAAGTTATCGAAGTTGCACCTGAGCACGTAATTGTTGTTCGTGTAGAAGAGACTCGTGATGAGACAGTTCTTCCTCTAGCTGAAGTGAAAGATCAAGTTGTCGCTGCACTGTCTGCTGTACAAGCAGAGCAGCAAGCGGTTGAGCTAGGTGTTTCTCTAGTGAACGAACTTGAGCAAGGCAATGAAGCAGTACTAGCGGACAACAACCTTGAGTTCACTGAACTTGAAACGATTGACCGTAACTCGCCATTAGCGGCATCTGTATTCGCTCTAGCGAAACCAGAAGCAGGTCAAGCTGTGTTCGGTCAATCTAAAGACCAAGACGGTAATATCGTTGTTGTTGAGCTTTCTAAAGTAACGGCTGAGATCAACCCAGCCTACAGCACTCAAATTGGTGCACAGTTGGAGCGAGTTGGTAACCAGCAAGACCTGACTAACGTATTAAACGTACTTCGTAAAAACGCAGACGTTGAATACTACGTAGTGGGTCAAGGTCAGTAAGCGTTTGATTACCTCAGTAGCAAGCTCAAGTTAGAGCTTACTACTGAAATCAACACGTGATTGTTAGGCTTTAATTCAGATTTGTGAGCCAACAAACAAGCTGATGAAAATAAGATGTATAACGAAGCGGGTCACTTAGGTGATCCGCTTTATTTTTATCTGGTGATTGTGTTATCTAGCGCGGCAAATGCATAAGTTACGTTTTTTGAACAAAGGAACTATTTATGCGCACGATATATTCAACACTAATTCTTTCATTTCTGATGCTCTTAAGCCCTGCCGTGTTTGCAGACAGCCCAACCAAGGCTGAGCTTTACGAAGGCATTGAGATTACGGTCAACATCAATACCGCGACGGCAGAAGAACTTTCAGCACTATTGGTTGGCGTGGGTGACAAGAAAGCCAAAGAAATCGTCGATTACAGAGATCAGAACGGGGCATTTACTACTGCTGATGATTTGGTGAGTGTCAAAGGGATAGGTGAAGCGACGGTTGAAAAGAACCGCGAAAGAATTCAACTTTGACCCGTTTTTCTACTTGTTAGAAATGAAGCGATAGATATGAAGCCTCCGGCCAATGCACCCGCTAGGTGGGCTTCAATCGCGATACGAGCATTAATCAGTTCACCAGTCGTGCTAGAAGGGCCAATAAGCTGCTCCCAAGCGATTTTAGCGACTAATCCGAATACTAACAGCCAACTAGACTTCCTGCCGTTTAAAGCCTCTCTGAGCGCGAATAAGCCAAACAACCCATGCAAAGTGCCCGATAGGCCAACGTAGATCTGAATACTTGAAAACAACAGAGCGACGCCAGTCACTAAACTGATCACAAGCAAAGCAACAACAAGCTGTTTTTTACTCGGTTGAAACAGGTAGCTGATGATCCACAAGCCTGCTAGATTCATCAGAAGATGCGAGTAGTTGGTATGTGAAAAGTTTCCTGTTAGGATTCGCCACCATTGCCCATCGGCAATCGCATTGCTATCCCAAACGACCCAAGCTTGTATTGGCTCAAATTGGAATAAGACGCATAAAAGTGAAATGAAAATTAAAACAGGGTACACATTAAATCCATGTCTCGTTATTGCCCCCAATGCAGCAAGGCTTTGAAAGCTTGTATTTGTCAGTGGGTTACACCACTCGAATCGAATGTTGAGCTTATCATTCTTCAGCACCCATCAGAAGAGCATCGTCCGATGGGAACAGCGCGTATTCTCTCGTTATCTCTTAATAACAGCGTGACGTTTGTTGGCGAAGACTTTTCAGACAACGAACAACTCAACGCATTGTTGTGCGATGAACAGTATCAACATGTGATTTTATACCCAAGCGAAAACTCTGTTTCAGTTGAGTCGGCGACATCTCCCAATAAGAAGCTGCGTGTGATTTTATTGGATGGCACGTGGAAGAAAGCATTCAAGATGTGGCAAGTATCGAGTAATTTGCATGCGTTGAACACGGTTCATTTACCGAAAGATCTCAAGGGTAATTACCGAATTCGCAAAGCACCCAGTGAAAATAGCCTTTCAACCGTTGAAGCTGGCTATCATTTACTTAGCTTGTTAGAGCGTGATGGCGACTTTAGCCCTTTGCTAACGGCATTTGACCAAATGATTCAGTTTCAAATCAATCAAATGCCGCCGGGCGTGTTTGAGAAAAACTACTTAGATTAAGCCGTTTTAGTAAAGTGAGTCAGGAATTAAAACTCGGTATGAGCTGAGAACAGTTGCTGATGCATTTTCTGCGCAAGATCATCAGTCATCGATGAAATGTAATCGGCTATCACGCGCATTTTTCGAGACTCATCTTGATGTTGTAGCCATTGCTTCTTGATGGGCAGTGGCAGCAAGCGTTCAGGATCTGCGCTGAATGCTTCAAACATATCCATGATGATCTGTTGACCTTTGTATTCGATGACCTGAACCTGTGGCACTTGAATAACGAACTCGCTGACAAAGTGTTTCAGCTTATCGAGTGTGCCGTCCATGCTCGGCTCGAGCACCGCATTGTAAGCCAACAGTACATTCTCAAAGTTAGCCTCCACTCGCTTAATCGAGATACTGGTCAACAGTGCGTTGACTATCCCACCAATCGCATCCTTTCGACGATACTGTTCACCAGAGAAAAGCATCTCTGTAATTGAATCTAGGTGTTCACAAATCCATGGGTCGGCCATCTCTTTCAGTTGAGGGTAAGCCGATTCGACCCACTGAGCTTTGGTCACAGAGCCAAGCACAATCGCATCTTCTAAATCGTGCACGCCATACGCGATGTCGTCAGCAAGTTCCATGATCGAACAATCCAGTGACTTATATTTGGTCTTGTTGTGCTCAAGTGGCTCGGTATGCGTTTTTCTTTTCTGTTTTAGGAGCTGTTGGTCGCTGCTTGAAAGCGGTTCAAGCACCCAGTTAAACAACTCTTCATCATGATCGTAGATGCCTTTTGCTGGCATCCAATCTTTAGCTCGGAGTTGTCGTTGATGCTTAACGGGTTCAGACTGCAATTTAGCTTGAACCTCACTCAGCAGAGAAGGGTACTTAATTAGACCTAACAAAGTGCGTCGAGATAGGTTCATCCCGTGATGTTCAGTGTAAGGTTCTAGCTGTGTGACTATGCGAAACGTTTGAGCGTTGCCCTCAAAGCCGCCGTGGTCGCGCATCATGTAGTTGAGTGCGACTTCGCCGCCATGTCCATAGGGTGGATGACCGATGTCGTGAGCCAAACACAGTGAATCAATCAAACTGTCTGAGGGTAATAGGTCTCGAAATTCGGGCTGCTTTTTCTTCAGTTGAGCGACGATACCGGTGCCAAGCTGAGCGGCCTCAAGAGAGTGGGTAAGGCGCGTTCGGTGAAAGTCGTTGACCGTGGTGCCATGGATCTGGGTTTTCGCTTGTAAGCGACGGAAAGCAGCAGAGTGAAGCACGCGCGCACGGTCACGCTGATACGGGCTGCGGTGGTCATCCCGTCTTATTTTATGTTCATCGTCATTTCGATGCTGCCATTCTTGTTCGAGTACAAAGGGTGGTTCGAGTTGAGAATTCAAAATAGCACCTATCAAATTGATTTTATTTAGCTAATTAAAAACAACTTATACCCAGCTAGCTTATCTCGTCTAGTGATAATTCAAAGCTCGGTGCGAATGTGGTGAGAAAGTAGTCCATTTCTGGGCTTTTGCGTTGTTCGAGTGTCTCTTCCAATCGGCGCTTGGCTTGCTCGTATTCATGATTGCCCGCACTGAGCTCTTCCAAGCATTTCAGGTACGCACAGATAGTATCTGCCTGCTTGACGATGCTTTGCTCTTCTTTACTCGCAGTACCAGATATTAAGAAGGGGGCGAAGTCGTCTCTGAACTCTTCTGGCAACATCGAAAGCAGTCTTTGTTCTGCCGCGGCTTCTATCTTCTTATACTCTTGTGCAATATCCGGGTTGTAGTATTTAACTGGCGTTGGCAAATCACCCGTCAGTACCTCACTGGTGTCGTGGTACATGCCAAGCAGAGCAATGTGCTCGGGGTTAAGCTGACCATCAAACTTCTTGTTTTTGATCAGTGCCAAGGCGTGTGCCACGAAAGCAACCTGTAGGCTATGTTCTGAAATGTTCTCGCTTGATACCGAACGCATCAGGGGCCAGCGTTGAATTAGCTTCATGCGTGCGAGATGGGCAAAGAAATGGCTCTGTTTCATAAATGTCCTTATAGTACCAATCGTAGTAAATAACTGGTCATCCTAGCTTGTTAAAAAACTCGATAACTATGTTAGAATTTTTGATTGTAGAATAACTACTTATCGAAAAATTCTGCCTTGTTCTCAAGCTTTTTCCCTACGCTATTTCTGAACACTTACTTACTGTGATTGGTATAAACAATACTCCACTCGTATCTTGTGTTTGCACAGGGATACGAGACAGCGGATACAAAAAAGGCTCCTAAACAGGAGCCTTTTAAGCATAGAAGTGAATGAATACAAGTTAAAGTCTTTTAAAACAGCAAATTGTAGCCATCTTTCTTTGTGCTCATTAACCTTCGATGAGGTCGTCTTGGCTGTAAGTCTGTAAGAAGCGCTCTAAACGACCAATTGCGATTTCTAGATCTTCGATGTGCGGCAGAGTCACGATACGGAAGTGATCCGGTTTCGGCCAATTGAAGCCCGTACCTTGAACCAATAGCACCTTCTCTTGCTTAAGGAAGTCGAGTACAAACTTCTGATCGTCTTTGATGTTGTACATGTTGGTGTCGATTTTAGGGAACAGGTACATTGCACCTTTCGGTTTCACACAAGAAACGCCAGGGATCTTGTTGATCAGTTCCCATGCACGGTCACGCTGTTCAAGCAGTCGACCGCCTGGAAGAATCAGCTCATTGATACTCTGATAGCCACCGAGTGCGGTTTGGATAGCGTGTTGCATCGGAACGTTGGCACACAAACGCATTGAGGCCAGCATTTCTAGCCCTTCTACATAGCCTTTCGCTAGGTGTTTAGGGCCTGTTAAGAACATCCAACCACCACGGAAACCACATACACGGTAAGCTTTAGATAGGCCGTTGAACGTGACCATTAATACGTCTTCAGCAAGCGTTGCCACTGAAGTGTGTACCGCACCGTCGTAAAGTACTTTGTCGTAGATTTCATCGGCGAAGATGATCAAACCGTGCTCACGAGCAATCTCAACCACTTGTAATAGGAAATCACGGCTGTATACCGCGCCTGTTGGGTTGTTCGGGTTGATAAGAACGATGCCGCGCGTCTTTGGTGAGATCTTCGCGCGCATGTCGTCTAAATCTGGATACCAATCAGCATCTTCATCACACATGTAGTGAACCGGTGTACCACCAGAAAGCGCAACAGACGCTGTCCATAGTGGGTAATCCGGAGCGGGAACTAAGATTTCATCACCGTTATCCAGTAGCGCTTGCATAGACATAACGATAAGCTCTGATGCGCCGTTACCAATGTAAACGTCTTCTACATCAAGGTTACGTAGGCCTTTTTTCTGGTAGTGCTGAACAACCGCTTTGCGGGCTGAATAGATGCCTTTTGAGTCGCAGTAACCTTGAGATGTCGGTAGGTTACGGATTACGTCAACAAGGATTTCATCAGGGGCGTCAAAACCAAATGGGGCGGGGTTACCAATATTAAGCTTCAGTATTTTATGCCCTTCTTCTTCCATGCGCTTAGCATGTTTGAGTACAGGCCCCCTGATTTCGTAGCATACGCTGTTGAGTTTTGACGACATCCCGATATTTTGCATTGCCGATTTCCTGAAATTAATTTAAATACTTTATTAAAGTACCGCAAAATGGCGTTTGATAGAATAAAAATCTGATGAATGTCGCATTTCAGTGTCACGTTTAGCCTTTTTGTTGTCACTCTTTTCTAAATTTTAATTAATCGCTTTCTTGGTTATTGGCTAAGATGAATAAAGGGGCGGGATCGCTTAAAATCACAGGAATGTTGAAAAGATATAGTACATTCTTGATCTAAGTGGGTACTGCCCATAAAGTATCAAACTAATATAATAATAATTTAGATGTGAACGAGGTCGATTTGTCACATTTCCAGCAAACTATCTCCGCTTTGATTGAGCGAGTACAAAATGCCCAAGCAAGCGAAGTTCGTTGTGTTGAAGTTCTAACGCAAAAACCATCGTTTGCATTTATAGAATGGCTTCATGCTCAACCGCTCTTTCCTAAGTTCTACTGGCAGTCACGCGACACTCGTGAAGAGGTTGTTGCGCTCGGACAGTTACATACGTTTTCAGATCCTGCACCCGCGTACGCTATTCTTGGTGAAGACCAACGAATCTGGGGTGGACGCTCGTTTGATGGGCACACCGCAAAGAACCGTCGCTGCATGGAGTCGTTTTTCTTCCTTCCTCAGGTTGAATTGATCCGCTTTGACAATACTTGGTCGCTGGCGGTTAATTTGTCCCCTGATCGCGTTTCTTCTATTAATGCTTTGAATAAGCTTTCTGTAGAAGCCGCGATATTGGCGCCTTTGTCTGCCCATATTGAACAGATCAATCACGTTCCAGAAAGAGAGCAGTGGGGCAACCTTGTCGATAAAGTGCTGCAAGGCATTAGCGATGAAGAGTACAAAAAAGTCGTTTTAGCACGTAAAACCACACTGCAACTCGATGCGCCTATCTGCGCAGCTCAATTACTTAAAGCCAGCTATCTGCAAAATCACCACAGTTTCCACTTTATGTTGGTGCTGGATTCTAAACACAGTTTCATTGGCTCGACACCAGAGCGCTTATATAGCCGACATGGTATGGAGCTTGATACCGAGGCGCTTGCTGGAACCATTGGTCGCGGAGAGAACGCTACTGAGGATATGGAACTGGCCAACTGGCTTTCTCAAGACAGCAAAAACCTCAATGAGAACCAGTATGTGGTCGACGACATCATTGAGCGTCTCACTCCTCATTCTCAAACGGTCCATGTTGAAAAGGATGCGCGTCTAGTGCGCTTGCGTAAGGTGCAGCATTTGAAGCGCAATATCCATGCTCAGCTCAACAATGGCGTTAATGGTGTGCAGTTGCTTGCTGCCTTACAGCCAACTGCTGCGGTGGCGGGTTTACCTCGTAAAGAGGCGATGGATTTCATTCTTGAACACGAACCGTTTGCACGAGGTTGGTATGCAGGCTCTGTAGGCTATATCAGTCATCAGCGAGCGGAATTCTGCGTGGCGATTCGAAGCGCCTTGATTGTAAACGATCAAGTACAACTGTTTGCTGGCGCGGGGATCGTGCCGGGATCGGTTGCCGAACATGAATGGCAAGAGCTGAACAAGAAGATGTCTACTCTGCTTAGCTTAATTTCAGATCACCCTCCATTGGGTGTCGCGTCATGAATCACGACCAAGCCGTATTAAATAGAGTTTGGTGTCACACGTTACTTGAAGAGCTTGCACGCAATGGCGTTGAACATGTTTGTGTTGCTCCGGGCTCTCGCTCAACGCCGCTAACTCTCGAAGCTGAAGCCAACTCCAAGTTAACCTTACACACGCACTTTGATGAGCGTGGTCTTGGGTTTTTAGCTTTAGGCTTAGCAAAGGCTAGCAACAAACCGGTTGCGGTGATTGTGACATCAGGAACCGCTGTGGCGAATTTGCTTCCTGCGACGGCTGAATCTGGGCTGACCCGAGAGAAGCTGATCTTGCTAACCTCTGATAGGCCCATCGACTTGGTCGACTGTGGTGCCAATCAAGCGATTCAGCAGCATGGTATCTTTTCTTCCCATGTAGAAAGTGCTTTAAACCTGCCAAGCCCAACCACACAGATTTCATTGAATTGGCTTCTAACATCGGTTGATAGCGCGCTTGCGAAACAACGCAATGTTGGCGGTGCGATTCATATCAATTGTCCGTTCCCAGAGCCGCTCTATTCTAAGAGTAGTGCTGAGATGTATGCGGATTATACAAAGAGCGTGGCAGCTTGGAGAGCTTCAACCTGCCTTTACTCGAACACTTATTTGCCCAGTCATTTAATCGCTCAGCCTGTCTCAGCAAGTGATTATGTCGCTCGTAAAGGCGCAGTGATTATTGGTTCTATCGAGAATGAAGCCGCAATTAAAGCCAAGCAGTTTGCGACAGCTTTGGGCTGGCCAGTATTCTGTGACCCTCAATCGGGTGTCAGTAGTGACTGGAAACACTATGATTTATGGATGCAAAGTGACGCAGCCAAAGCACAGCTTAGTCAGTGTGATTTTATTATCCAGTTTGGTGAGCGCATCGTATCTAAGCGTCTTAACCAATGGGTAAAAGAACAAGCTGCCACATTTTGTTCATCGCAGTACATCGTTGTTTCACCAGATGCACATCGTATTAATCAAGATCATCTGCCTCAAACTCATATTGTCGCTGATATCGAACATTGGTTATCAGAGCAACATCTACCAACGCTGTTGGGAGAACATGCTGGCTGGGCGGCATCTTTGGCGGAAGTCGCGAATACGGTTCAGCAGTTAGCGTTGGCGCAAATCTCTAATAACGACCAACTGACAGAGTTGAGCGTTGCCGTTGACTTGTCGTCTAGACTTAAGGGCAGAGAGCTTTTTGTGGGAAATAGCTTGATGGTAAGGCTGGTGGATATGCTGTCATCAATCTCTGCGACTCAAGTCTACAGCAACCGCGGTGCATCGGGCATTGATGGCTTGGTGGCGACGGCTGCGGGAGTGATAAAAGCCAACCAGAATCCTTTGATGATGCTGATTGGTGACACCTCTTTGTTGTACGACCTAAATTCGCTGGCGCTACTTACTCACAGCACAACACCAATGGTTATTGTGGTTACCAATAACGATGGTGGGGCAATCTTTGATTTTTTGCCGGTTCCTGAGCAACAAAAACAGTCTCTATATCAAATGCCTCATGGTTTCAATTTTGAACATGCTGCTGCGCAATTCCATCTTGGTTATGCGGCGCCAGAAACCTTGAATTGCTATCAAACGCTCATCGAACAACATTTTGAACAAGGTCAGGGTACCTTGCTCGTAGAAGTTAAGACGCCTCCCGAACAAGCGTCTACTTTGCTGAAGCAATTCAGCTCAATGCTCACCGAGGCATTAGCCTAAGGACTTTACATGCTTTACTCCAATTATTACCCAGCAGTACAAGAATCTTCTGACAAACCTTTGCTTGTTTTTTTACATGGTTTACTCGGAAGCGGGGATGATTGGAGTGCATGCCACCCCTTCCTCGAAGACTTTCCTCGTCTTTGCATAGATTTGCCCGGACACGGACAAAGCCGGTTTATCGACCCTGTAGGCTTTGATCATTGCTGTACCAAGATAGTTCAGTGCATCACATCTCAGCTGGCTCTCAACGATCTTCCTGTCGATTATCCTATCGTGGTGATTGGGTATTCTATGGGGGGAAGGCTTGCCATGTATGGGGTAACAAGCCCTTGCTTCGAAACTCTTAACTTAGAGAAAGTCATCATTGAAGGTGGCAACTTTGGCTTGGAATGTGATGAAGAAAGAGCACAAAGGTTAGTACACGATACGCAATGGGCTGTTCGCTTTGCACAGCAGTCGATTGAAGATGTTTTAGACGATTGGTATCAACAAAGCGTCTTTTCTTCACTAAATCATGAGCAAAGACAAACTTTGGTCATAAAGCGTAGTGGTAACCTTGGAGTATCCGTAGCAAATATGTTGTTATCTACTTCGTTAGCTAAGCAACCGGATTTACGTGCCACATTGAAATCTCATGAGCATTTATTGCATTATGTATGTGGAGAAAAAGATCGTAAATTCATGGAGCTAGCTGAGAATAGTGGCTTTGAATATAGTCAGGTGGATTACGCGGGTCATAATGTTCATTTTGAGCAACCAGAGATGTTTTCAAATCTGATCATCCAATGTATCGCCAGTCGTTGATGAACTGACTGAGCGAACCTCTCGTATCAAGCGCTATAGAAAGCAGAGCAACACCGTCGCGACTCTACGCTAGTCGCGCTCTCTAATAGAACAATGGGAATCATCATGGCTAAAACAGTAGGCATCACAGAAGAAGAACTTTACGCAGCCGTTAACTGGCGCGATGAAAGCAGTCAATATGAAGATATTCAATACCACAAGTCTGATGACGGTATTGCGAAAATCACGATTGCTCGCCCTCAAGTGCACAATGCGTTCCGTCCACAAACCGTAAAAGAGATGATCAATGCACTGGCTGATGCTCGTTATGACGAGAAAGTTGGCGTAATCATTTTGACTGGTCTTGGTGAGAAGGCGTTCTGTTCTGGTGGTGACCAAAGTATCCGTGGTGACTACGGCGGTTACCAAGATGACTCAGGTACGCACCACTTGAATGTACTTGATTTCCAACGTCAAATTCGTACTTGTCCAAAACCAGTTATCGCAGCGGTATCGGGTTGGGCAGTCGGTGGCGGTCATGTACTTCACATGATGGCAGACCTTACTATTGCAGCTGAAAACGCGCAGTTCGGTCAGACGGGGCCTAAAGTGGGTTCTTTCGATGGCGGTTGGGGTGCTTCTTACATGGCTCGTATCGTTGGTCAAAAGAAAGCACGTGAAATCTGGTTCTTGTGCCGCTTCTACGATGCACAAGAAGCACTGGACATGGGCCTTGTAAACACCGTTGTTCCTGTTGCTGACCTAGAAAAAGAGACAGTTCGTTGGTGTCGTGAAGTGCTTCAACACAGCCCAATGGCACTGCGTTGCTTGAAAGCGGCACTGAACGCTGACTGTGATGGTCAAGCAGGCTTACAAGAGTTGGCTGGTAACGCAACCATGATGTTCTACATGACAGAGGAAGGCCAAGAAGGCCGCAACGCATTCAACGAGAAACGTCGACCGGACTTCGACAAGTTCCCGCGTAATCCATAGTCTTTCTCCTCTTCAAAATGAGTCGCTAATAGCGGCTCGTTTTGTTTTGATGTTCCCCGTTTTTTAGGAAACTTTATGAACTCAGTGAATTCTCAGCGTCACGCTAAACTTTACCGTTATCAATTACCTATGGATAGTGGTGTGGTTCTTCGTGACAATAAGTTGAACGAACGTGTTGGCTATATCATCCAACTTGAGTGTGATGGTAAAACTGGTTTTGGCGAAGTTGCGCCTTTGCCCGGTTTTAGCCAAGAAGATGCCGAACAAGCTGGCATTCAGCTTCAACATGAATTAGAGCTTTGGAGCCACAATAAGCCTCAAACGCCTTTCGACGAGCTGTATCCTTCTGTCGCGTTTGGCTTTTCAATGGCGATGATGGAATTGCGAGGCGATCTTAACGCTCAAGGTAACTACCAAGCGGCGCCTTTGTGTACAGGCGATCCAGATGAACTGATTCCTGTATTGAATGAGATGGTAGGCGAGAAGGTCGCGAAAGTGAAAGTCGGCCTCTACGAAGCGATTCGCGATGGCATGTTGGTTAGCTTATTCCTTGAGTCGATCCCTGATTTGACTCTAAGACTTGATGCCAACCGTGCGTGGAAGCCAGAGAAAGCGAAGCAATTCATTAAATACATTTCGCCGTCAATGCGCCAGCGTATAAGCTTTATCGAAGAGCCTTGCCAAAAGCCAGAAGACAGTTTGGCCTTTGCCATTGACCATGGTGTGGCGATTGCGTGGGACGAGACACTGCAAGAAGCGGTGCGCAGCCCGGAATTTGATCTTAGCGACCTTACTGGTGTTAAAGCAGTCGTGATCAAGCCAACTCTTATTGGTTCTGTCGAGCGTTGCGTGGCAATCATTGAGCGAGCACAGAAGCTTGGAATGAAACCTGTATTGAGCTCAAGCATTGAGTCGAGCCTAGGTCTGACTCAGATTGCTCGTCTGGCGCAGCAATATTTGCCAAATGAAGTGCCGGGGTTGGATACGATTGGCTTGTTCAAGCAGCAGCTAGAGGTTTCTTGGCCGGGCTGTCAGTTGCCTGTCTCTACGCTTGAAAAGCAACAATTGATTTGGTCTTCTTAGACCGAGCTATTTGAATGGCTATTTAGTTAGCTTAACAAGTTCTTAATCTATTTTTGGTTATCATATGATGCGCCCACAATCTAATCATCCCCCGCTCTGGGTAAAGTGGGCGCAGCAAAACCCACTTCAACCAGCGTTAGTGACCACTCACCGCACTTATACTTGGCAGCAAGTGTTTGTGTTGGTTAGTGAGTACCAACAACAGCTATCTTATCAAGGCCTATCTGAAGGTGATGTACTGACGATTGTTGGTAAGAATCAAGCTGAAGTGATCCCTGTTTATCTTGCCGCACTCAATTTGGGTGTGGTTTGTGCGTTTACGATGCCTCAGCCTAGTTTACGCCTGAAGCAAAAGCTCGATTCCTTATATCAAGCAGATCAACAGAGCTACCTTTGGCTCTTGGGCAATAGCGGAATAGAGCAATCAGAGACTGCCGATTTGAATACTCAGTTGGTGACCTTGCCTTGCCTAAGTGAACTGAAGTTTGATGGTGATGATGAACAGATAACGACACCTCAAGAATCCAATTTCAATCCGCAAAATCTAGCGAGCATCGTATTCACTTCAGGTTCTACCGGAAACCCAAAAGCGGTCGTTCATACACTTGAGCAGCACCTATGCTCTGCGTCAGGGCTGCTTGAGGTGTTTCGTTATCAACAAGGTGACACGTGGTTACTGAGTTTACCTATGTACCATGTGTCGGGGCTGGCGATAGTTCATCGTTGGTTGGCGGCTGGTGGTTGCATCAAAATAGGCACAGGTCAGCTTGAAACCGATATAGAAGAATGCAGTCATGCTTCATTGGTCGCTACTCAACTACATCGATTGTTAAAGAGTAAGCAAGCACTTACTTTAACGCATGTACTTTTGGGTGGTAGTCATATACCAGAAGCACTTGGGCTCGAAGCTCAACAAATGGGCATCGAAACATGGCTTGGATACGGCATGACTGAAGCGGCTTCAACCGTGACCGCGAAGCTCGTTGATGCCGGCAGCACCGCCGGTTTTGTCCTTAACCATCGCCAGCTAAAAATTGAAGAACAACGTATCTTTATTGGTGGCGAGACGCTCGCGTCCGGGTATTACTATCAAGGTAACTTAACGCCATTAGTTGATAAGAGCGGTTGGTTTGATAGCAAAGATCTTGGTGAGTGGCTTGGCGAACAAGTGTCGATTATTGGCCGTGCCGACAACCAGTTTATTTCTGGTGGTGAGAACATTCATTGCGAAGAAATTGAGCGAGTACTCAATCAATTGTCTGAGGTTAATCAGGCTTTTATTGTTCCCATTGAAGATGATGAGTTCGGATTTCGACCTGCAGCGATTGTCGATTGTGCTGAGTTGCCAACCAAAGAGTGGTTTATCGAGCAGTTAACTGGTCGTCTTGAACGGTTCAAATTTCCTATTGAGTATTATCGAATGCCTCAGCAGGAACAACATGGTATTAAGGTCTCACGCGCTGGATTGGCATCTTGGTTGTCTCAGCATAGGAGTTAAAGGTAAGCGCTTACCTCGACGTTATTTGCGAAGTTGTTAGGTGACTAAGCTGTCAGGCGGTTAGTTAATTTAGCAATTAGATAGTTCAAAACAGAATTTATTATCTTTATAACCATCCATCATAATAAGCCCTATAAATAACGGATTATAGAATAAGGTCTTATTATGAAAATTGCCCTCATCATTGCGGTTTTACTGCAGATAGGCCAAGCGATCATCTCATCGGGGTTGACTCGTTCGTTGGCTGAGCTCACCGCATTTGTGTTGGTTGTGGTACTTGTTTTAATGAAAAGAGAGAGCAAGAAGAGTGATAAGCCCCTGTTTGATTCGTGATTGTTACAACAAAGAATACCCTTACCACAAACGATAAAGGCAAAGCCCATTGGAGCTTTGCCTTTTTGTTTGTGCGCCGA
>NZ_JBFRLK010000086.1:0-4334 GCF_041469805.1 Vibrio sp. 10N.286.48.C11
CGCGATGAACCTTTTTATTTGCATTTTGTAGCGCCAGCTTGCAGAATGAGCAAAAGTGTTACAAGGACGTTAAAATGCAACATGGACTGTTGTCATCATTACTCCTGTCTACTTCACTGTTATTTTCACCGGTTGGTATGAGCTATGCCACCGAGATGTCTCCACTTACAGTAGAGTCTTGGCTTGAGAATGATCAAGTAAAACTGAAAACTGCTGAACTACTAGAGCTTGTCGTACGTGACGAAGTCAATTCGCTACGCTTTGCGCTTGAGCGCCTGACATTTCCCCAGCAAGAGGTGGCTCGTTACCAACTCTTGAAGAAGCTTGAACAGCAAAAAATCGTACTCACACCCAAGATGTCTATCTTCATCGAGCAGCAACTTGCTATCACGCCCACTTATCAAGTCTTAGAACGTGGCGATGGCTATGAGTTTACGGTACCTGCCTTTAATTACCCTTCAATTGCTAATCGCCTTATTAAACAATGGCGTCAAGATCAGAAGACATTGGTATTTGTGCTAGATGCAGAGAAACAGGAACTCGACCTAAAAGAGTGGTTATCTGGATCTGAACATCAAGTTCAAACGCGAGAAGCGTTGCTCATTAGAGAGCTAGACAGTTTGTCTCCTGAAGCGGTTGATTACCTAACTAAGCAACTCACAGCATCTTCTATTGTTAGTTGGTTACCTTCTACTGAGGTGGTGGTTCGATTAGCGCAAGTGAGCGAAGACCCAGAGGTTTACAAAATTCTATGGCGAATGAAGGCCGATTATCATAGCCAAGCTGAGCTAGTTCGCCTTGCTGAAACCAAACAAACGTTCGCGCTTGAACAGGTGATGGCAGCGACTAAGAACCCGCGTTTGAAAGATGAAGCGATTACTTTGCTTACCAAAGTTAACCCGTTATCAGAAGAGGTGAAGCTGTTCCTTGTCTCTAGGATGGCGATTGCTGATGAAGCACCATTAGTTGCGCGTGAACTCGCCAAACAAGGTCATACGCGATGGTTGCAAGATCTCGTCAATGATAACCCTCAGGTGAAGAGTTCTTTGATCGAGCAAGCATTACCGTAAAGTGGATTTTGCCTCTCAATAACCACACTAAAAAGGGGGACCTCAGCGTCACCCTTTTTGATATACTGAGCGCAGAATAATCAGCATGTAGAAGTCCTATGAGTTTTAAAGATTTACGTGATTTTATCGACCATCTTGAAAGTATTGGTCAGTTGAAACGCATTTCTCACCCAGTCGATCCAGACTACGAAATGACCGAGATTAGCGACCGTACTCTACGTGCTGGTGGCCCGGCTCTTTTGTTTGAAAATCCAGTAGGCTATGACATGCCCGTTTTGACCAATCTATTTGGTACACCTAATCGGGTTGCTATTGGTATGGGACGTCAAGAAGTCAAAGAACTGCGTGAAGTGGGCAAGTTGCTTGCTTACCTAAAAGAACCTGAGCCACCAAAAGGCTTTAAAGACGCTCTTGATAAACTACCTGTGTTTAAGCAAGTCTTAAACATGCCAGCTAAACGCCTTCGCAAAGCGGCTTGCCAACAAGTGGTATGGCAAGGCGATGACGTCGACCTAGATAAAATCCCTGTGATGAGCTGTTGGGCTGATGATGTCGCGCCATTGCTAACATGGGGTTTAACGGTTACTCGTGGTCCAAACAAGAAACGCCAAAACTTAGGTATCTATCGTCAGCAGAAGATCGGCAAGAATAAAATCATCATGCGTTGGTTAGCCCACCGTGGTGGAGCATTGGATCTGCGTGATTGGATGGAAACTAACCCTGGGAAACCATTCCCAGTATCGGTAGCGTTTGGTGCTGATCCTGCCACCATTCTTGGTGCGGTTACGCCAGTGCCGGATAGTTTATCTGAGTACGCGTTTGCAGGCTTACTACGTGGTAGTAAAACTGAGGTCGTTAAATCAATCAGCAACGACTTAGAAGTTCCCGCAAGTGCAGAAATCGTGATGGAAGGTTACATCGACCCGAATGAATTCGCAGATGAAGGGCCTTACGGAGATCATACTGGTTACTACAACGAGAAAGAAAAGCACCATGTGTTTACTATTACTCATGTAACCATGCGCGAGAACCCTATCTATCACAGCACCTATACTGGCCGTCCACCTGATGAGCCAGCGGTATTGGGTGTTGCGCTAAATGAAGTGTTTGTGCCTATTCTTCAAAAGCAGTTCCCAGAGATTGAAGATTTCTATCTACCGCCTGAAGGTTGTTCGTACCGAATGGCAGTCGTGACCATGAAGAAGCAATACCCAGGTCACGCTAAGCGAGTGATGATGGGTGTATGGTCTTTCTTACGCCAATTCATGTACACCAAATTTGTATTGGTGTGTGATGAAGATGTGAATGCACGTGATTGGTCTCAAGTAACCGCAGCGATGTGCGAACATATGGATCCGTCACGCGATAGCCTGATGATAGAGAACACGCCGATCGATTCATTGGATTTTGCCTCACCCGTGGTTGGGTTAGGTTCTAAGATGGGTCTAGATATTACTAAGAAGTGGGACGCAGAGTTAGCGTTATCGCCAGATGTCCAAACAGCACCTGTAAATAGTGAACATATTGAGGGTAGCTTGGCTGAGTTAACCAAGGTTCATCCTGAAATTATTGATGTTCACCTGCAAAACGACAATGCCAGCATGGTTGTGGTGTCTATTGATAAGCAAGCTGCCGGTAATGGTAAGAAAATCATGGAAGCGGTTTGGTCTCAATTTGATGAGAACAAGTTTGTTATCGTGTGTGATGGCGATGTCAATGTGAGTGATTGGAATGACATCATTTGGGCTGTAACGACAAGAATGGATCCGGCGAGAGATACGTTATTCCTGCAGAACGAAACTGGACACTCAAAAATGGGTCTCGATGCGACCAATAAGTGGGAAGGTGAATGCCTGCGTGAGTGGGGTGTACCAATCACAAAAGATCCTGATGTTGTGAAAAAGATTGATAGCATCTGGGAACAGCTAGGAATTTCATGAGCTACCAAGTAGTCTTATACCCAGAAAACATCAGTTTCACAGTAGAAAAAGGGCAAACGGTCTTGGATACTGCGCTCAACAGCGATATCTATTTCCCAAACCGTTGCCAAGTTGGCGCATGCGCAATGTGTATGTGCAAAAAATTAGAAGGGCAAGTGAGTTACCACCTTGAACCCATGCTCACAGAGAAAGAGCAGCAACAAGGCTGGATTTTTGCTTGCCAAGCATTTGCAGAAAGTAATTTAGTTCTAACCTTTGCCGATTAAGGGTTAGTAAGAGGAAGAACATGACTATTAAATGTAAAGTGAAGTCTATCGAGCCTTTGGCTTGTAATACTTACCAAATCCTACTTCACCCAGAAACACCGGTCGCTTTTAAAGCGGGCCAGTACCTGATGGTTGAAATGGGCGAGAAAGATAAGCGCCCATTCTCTATCGCAAGTAGCCCTTGCCGCCACGAAGGTGAGCTTGAGCTGCACATTGGTGCTGCCGAGCACAACGCTTACGCACTAGAAGTGGTTGAAGCGATGAAGAAGGCACAAGCTGAAGATGGCGATATTGCGATTGATGCTCCACACGGAGATGCTTGGATCAAAGAAGAAAGCGATCGCCCTCTATTACTTATTGCTGGTGGCACGGGTTTCAGCTACGTGCGCTCTATTCTTGATCACTGCATCGCGCAAAATAGCTCGAAAGAGATCTACCTATACTGGGGCGCAAAAGATGAGTGCCAGTTATATGCTAAAGAAGAGTTGGTTGGCATTGCAGAAAAGCATAGCAATGTGCACTTTGTACCGGTAGTAGAAGAAGCACCGGAAGTTTGGCATGGCCAAACAGGTAATGTGCTTGAGGCTGTTATGCAAAGTTTCGAATCATTAGCTGATTTCGATATCTATATTGCAGGTCGTTTTGAAATGGCGGGCGCTGCAAGAGACCTATTTACTCAGAATAAAGAAGCAAAGCGTGACCATATGTACGCTGATGCTTACGCATTTATCTAACAATACCCTTAGATTTTGAGCAAAAAGAGAGCAGAAATGCTCTCTTTTTTACGTTTAGGTGAACTATTAGGCAGTTAACCCCTATTTATTCATTTTTCATGAAAAAGTAGTTGCTAAGCTGAGAGGGTTCCCTATAATGCGACACCACTGAGACGGCAGACGCCACAAGGCTTCAGCAAGAATCAGTAAGACGGAAAGCGACAAAAAATTAATTTTCAAAAAGTGTTTGACACTGAATGTTAATTCGCTAGAATGGCCGTCCACTTCGAGAGGCTCCTTACTTAAAAGGAACGCTCAAGAAGTTAAGCTCTTTAACAATTTAAA
>NZ_JBFRLK010000087.1:0-675 GCF_041469805.1 Vibrio sp. 10N.286.48.C11
CACACGCTAACCGACATTATCTTCTTAACAATTGCAGCAGTGATTGCTGGTGCTGAAGGTTGGGAGGATATTGAAGATTTTGGTGAAGATAACTTGGAATGGCTTAGGCAGTATGGTGATTTCAAACAAGGCATACCAGTACACGATACCATTGCCCGAGTTATCAATCTTATTTCCGCCAAGCAACTGCAACGATGCTTTACTGCGTGGATGAAAGACTGTCATGAGACGACAGAGGGTGAAGTGATTGCTATCGACGGCAAAACTCTCAGAGGCACATACAACAAAGACAAGCGTTGTGGTGCAATCCATATGGTTAGTGCCTTTAGTGCAGCAAACCAAGTTGTACTAGGACAAGTGAAGACTGCGGATAAAAGCAATGAAATAAAAGCGATCCCTGAACTGCTTGAAATGCTTTCCTTGCGAGGTTGTTTAGTGACTATTGATGCTATGGGATGCCAGAAGGATATAGCTGAAAAGATAGTCGCTCAAGATGCAGATTATCTCTTAGCGGTAAAAGGTAATCAAAAACGATTGGAGCAAGCGATTAGCCAAGTGTTTAATTCTAGTATGATTAATAGTTTTGAAGGTGATAAATACGTCACTCAAGAGAAAGGGCATGGTCGTACAGAAACGCGTTTGAGTATGGTTGTTCACAATACAGATTTCTTAGGC